>JBIIDQ010000038.1:0-9574 GCA_044238295.1 Vulcanococcus sp. | reverse complement strand
TTCATGGGGCCGCGCTCGTAGCGGTGGTAGCTGTCGCCCTCCACCACGGCCGGGGTGATGCCTTCGCGCTTGAAGATGTGCTCGAAGGCGCGCTTCACGGTGCTGGTTCCCGCGCCGGAGGAACCGGTGACCGACACGACCGGGTGACGCTTCGACATGCGCGAGATCAGCAGAACTGGGGGGAGTTTGGCAGGTCGCGGTGCCAACTCCCCGGAACGTTCATCAGCTCAGGTGTGGTTCAGCTCGCCAGTGCAGCCAGCAGCTGATCACCCATGGCTTTGCAGCCGAGTTGGGTGCAGCCTTCGGCCATCAGATCGCCCGTGCGGTAGCCGCCGGCCAGCACCTGATCCACGCAGCGCTCGAGGTCGGCAGCGGCGGCATCTTCGCCAAGGCCCACCCGCAACATCATCGCGGCGCTGAGCACCATCGCCATCGGGTTGGCCTTGTCTTGGCGGGCGATGTCGGGCGCTGAGCCGTGGATCGGCTCGAACAGGCCGGGGCCGCCGTCGCCCAGGGATGCCGAGGGCAGCATGCCGATCGAGCCGCTGAGCATGGCGGCTTCATCGCTGAGGATGTCGCCGAAGAGGTTGCTGGTGAGCAGCACGTCGAACTGGCGGGGGTTGCGCACCAGCTGCATGGCGGCGTTGTCCACATACATGTGGCTCAGCTCCACATCGCTGTAGCTGGCGGCGTGCAGCGCTTCCACCTGATCGCGCCAAAGCTGGCTCACATCGAGCACGTTGGCTTTGTCCACACTGCAGAGACGGCCGCTGCGCTGCTGGGCCAGATCGAAGCCCACCTTGGCGATGCGATCGATCTCATCGTCGAAGTAGGCCATCGTGTTGAAGCCGCGCACCCGGCCTTCGCTTTCCACCCGGCCTTTGGGGGTGCCGAAGTACACGCCGCCGGTGAGTTCGCGCACCACCATCAGATCCACGCCTTCGATCACCTCGCGCTTGAGGGTGGAGGCATCGATCAGGGCGGGGATGATCTTCACTGGCCGCAAGTTGGCGAACAGGCCCATGCCGGCACGTAGGCCGAGCAGGCCTGTTTCCGGGCGTTTTTCGCGGGGAAGCGTGTCGTACTGGGGTGAGCCGATGGCGGCGAGCAGCACGGCATCGGCGGCTTTACAGGCCTCAAGGGTGCTGGCGGGCAGCGGTTCGCCGGTGGCGTCGATGGCGGCACCGCCCATCGGCTGCTCGTTGTAAATCAGGTCAAAGCCGTGTTTGCGGCTCACGGCATCCAGCAGCTGGCGGGCCACGGCCGTGATCTCCGGACCGATGCCGTCGCCGGGGAGCAGGGTGATCCGGTAGCTGGAGGTCATGGCCGAGCGGGTGCTGGGCGCGAGGCTACGCGCCGATGCTTGAGGGGCTCAGGGGGTGCGGCTCTTCTCGAGGCTGCGGATCGCCTTAGCCAGCTCGGGCAGCTTGTTGAAGGCGGCGGAGCAGCGCAGCCAGAGGCGGTTGGGGATGGCGGGGTAGCCGCTCACCACCTCACCAGCCGCCACCTCGCCGTGGATGCCGGATTTGGAGGAGGCGATCGAGCGATCGCCCATCACCGCCTTATTGGCCAGGCCCACCTGGCCCGCCAGGATCACCCCGTTGCCGAGGCGAGCGCCGCCGGCAATGCCCACCTGGGCCGCCAACGCGCAGCCCTTGCCAGTGCTGACGCCGTGGCCGATGTGCACGAGGTTGTCGATCTTGGTGCCGGCGCCGATGCGGGTTTCGCCCACCGAGGGGCGATCGATTGTGCTTCCGCAGCCCACTTCCACGCCGTCTTCGAGCACCACCAGGCCGGTCTGGGGCATCTTGCGCCAGCCCTGAGCGGTGGGCACGAAGCCGAAGCCCTCGCTGCCCACCACGGCATTGGAATGCACCACACAGCCGCGGCCCAGGCGGGAGCCGGGATGGAGCACTGCCCCGGCGTGCAGTTCGCAGCCGTCGCCGATCTGCACGTCGTCGTAGATGACCACGTTGGGGTGGATGGTGCAGCTGGCTCCGATCTGCACCTGGGCGCCAATCACCACATGGGCGCCCACGTGGCTGCCCATGCCCACCACTGCCGCGGGATCCACAACGGCACTGGCGTGGATGCCAGGGGCTTTGGGTTGGCGGGGGTACAGGCCATCTAAGGCTTCGGCAAAGGCCAGACGCGGATCGCGAAGGGCGATCCAGGCTTGGCCACGCGCGCTCGCTTGCTGCTGGAGCGCCTCAGCTTCATCACCCTTGGCCGGCAGCAACACCGCGCTGGCTCCGCTGGCCGCTAAAGCCACTGCCAGGGCGTTGCCGGGTTCGAGAAAGCTCAGATCACCGGGGCCGGATTGATCGAGCGCTGCGGCGCCCTTGAGCTCCGGGTCGTTCGCCAGGCTGTGCTGCAGTGTCTGGGGCCCGCCCGCGGCCTGCACTTCGCTCAGGAGGCTGAGCAACTGGCTGAAGCGCATGGGTGCCGCGAGATCCGTATGGTCGCGCGGATCGTAGGCGGGTCAGGCTGGTACGCCTGTGTTCGTGGTGAGCACCAGCTGGTTGCGATGCACGACCAGTCCGCGTTGCCCCATGCGTTGCAGAAGCTCTTCGCTGTCCATGGCACTCAGCCCACGGGCTAGCTCACGCCCATCGAGGCTGAGCAGCCGCACCGCATCGTGGCGGCCAAACTGCCCCTCCACAGCACGCACTCCGACCGCCAGTAACGAAGCGCCCTGCTGCAAAAGAGCGCGTTCGGCACCGGCATCAATGCTGATGCTCCCCTTGGGCAACAGGGCGTGAGCCAGCCAGCCCTTGCGATTGCTGAGGGGCGTGGCACTCGCACGAAACAGCGTGCCCCGCGCTTCACCCCGAAGCACGGCGTTGAGCACAGCGGGATCACGCCCATCGGCTAGGCGCACCTGGATTCCACTCGCGGTGGCGATGCGGGCAGCCGAGAGCTTGGTGGTCATCCCGCCGGTGCCCCAGCGGCCCCCGCCTTTGGCAGCGCCACTGAGCGACTCCAGCTCCGCCAAGCTGTTCACCTCAGCGATCGGCCTTGCTTCTGCATCGCTGCGGGGGTCCCCGGAATACAGGCTGTCGATGTCGGTGAGCAGCACCAGTTCATCGGCCTGGACTGCTTCGGCAACCAACGCTGAGAGGGTGTCGTTGTCACCGAAACGCAACTCGTCGGTGGCGAGGGTGTCGTTTTCGTTGATCACCGGCGTCACGCCCCATTCCAGGAGCTGCTCCAGGGTGCGGCAGGCGTTTTGGTAGCGGCGCCGGGAAGCCAGATCGCCTCTGGTGAGCAAGACCTGGGCAACACAACGACCATGGCGCGCAAAGGCCTGGTCGTAGAGCGTCATCAGCCGGCCCTGCCCCACAGCGGCAGCAGCCTGTAAGCCCTCTAGTTCATTGGGCCGTTGACTTCGCCCCAGGGCGCTGCAACCCAGCCCGACAGCTCCGCTGGTGACGAGGACGACCGGCTGCCCTCGCTCCCAGAGGCTGCAGAGGCTTGCCGCCAGGTCGTCGATCACGTCCTCGGTGTTGCGTCCACCGGCACCGCGCAGCACGCTGGTGCCCACCTTGATGACCCGGCGCATTGTCATCTCAGCGAAGCGATGCCCCTGCCAGTTGGGCTAGACGCACCTCCAGGCGCTGCCAGTGATCGTGCCGGCAGGGTTCCCCATTAGGGTTCACGGGTTTCACCAACACGGTGTAGAGGCCTAGCCGATTACCGGCTAAGACATCGGTGAACACCCGATCACCCACGATCGCCACCTGGCCATGGGGCAGATCCAGTTGTTCCAGCACACGCCGCAGCGGTCCGCGGCGGGGCTTGCCAGCGCTAGTGGTGAAGTTGACCCCTAAACGCTCGGCCACGCCGCCGATGCGGCTGCGCGAGGGGTTGTTGCTGAACAGATGCAGCGGCAAGGTCTGCTGGGCCCGGCGTAACCAGGCCTCCACCGCTGGAGGTAGCTCGTTGCCATGCCTGGGCAGAAGCGTGCGATCCACATCCAGCACCAGCGCACGGATGCCCTGGGCTAAGAGCTGATGCAGAGGCAGCTCCACCAGGGTGCCAGGGGCAACCAGGTCGGGCTGGAGCAGTTGCGGCAGGGATAGCTGCGTCACGGTGCTGGTGTGCTGATGCTCAGCGCTCGCCAAGTTCACGCTCGTCGAGTTCGGCCTCGATCCGCGGTTGCACCCGTTCGAACTCCTCCCCTTCGACAAGGATTCCCTCTCCGCTCTCCATGCGTGCCACCACGAAGAAGGGATCCAGGGGAATGAACAGTCCATATTCCTCGCCCTCGGCGCGGAACTGGATCAGCATTTCGTAGAGGTCGGTTTCGTCGTCGTCGGGGTCGATCTCCTCATCGATCTCCTCAGGTTCGGGCTCCTCCAGTTCGCCGCTCACCGTGAGGGTGACAGCGGACCTCACCAGGGTGAGCTCGTGCTCCTGAAGGACCACATCGGCGACTGACAGGATCGGCTCGGCCCCATCGAGCTCGTCGATAACTTCGTCTTCGCCATCGTCGTCAGCAGCGATCCGCACCAGGCAGACCGGGGTGTCCACTGGGGTGAGCAGGGCGTAATCCTTGCCGTCCAGGGGAATCAGCTGCTCAAGGAAGCAGAGCAACTGACGGCCGTCGCCGTCGCGTACCAGCACGGTGGGCACGTCACCGGCGCCGTTCATGCTGGGGCCGTCTGAGCTCATGGGTTGATCCTGTGTCTCTTCAGGATGCCTGGGCGTCGGCCCCAGAGCCAACGTCAGGGGCCGACGCGGCTACCGGCGCCGGCTCTGGACCCTCCTGTAGCCACTGCTCCAGCAGCAGGCCGGCCGCAGCGCTGTCGAGTGCACCACTGCGGTCGCCATGCAAGCCGTGCCGTTCAGCCGCGGCCCAGCTGCTGGCGTATTCGTTCACCAGGGCGAGGGGTAGATCCAGGTGACGAGCCAGGCGTTCGCCGTATCGGCGGCAGTGCACGGCCTGATCGGTGGGTTGCTGCTGCGCATCGAGTGGTAATCCCACCACGAGGGCTGTTACGCGTCGCTGCTCCACGAGCCCTCGCAACCGCTCGAGGTCAGCTGGGTAACGGCCGCGCTGCAGGGCAGGTAGGCGCGTCACGGTGAGCCCCAGGGGGTCGCAGCCAGCCAGGCCGATGCGCTTGCGGCCCACATCCAGAGCGAGCATCGATCGCGGTGCCGGTCCCCCCATTCAGCGCCCCAGGGGCGTGGGGATCGGCCGTTGTCCCGGTTGAAGCCGGCCCCAGACCGCCTCCAGTCGCTGGGCCATTTGGGGGTTTTGTTGGGGGGCATGGCGGCGCCAGACGCTGCGGGCCATCACCACCTCCTCTCCCTCGGGGGCCATGCCGAGGCTTTGGAGCCAGTGGCTGCGCTCCTGATCGAGTACATCACTGCGCACCAGCACTTGCTCCGAGTCGCCGGCACTGCGCTCCAGCAGCAGTTGTAATGGCTCACCCAACAGGTGTTGCCAGCCTGGATGCACGCTCAATTCCAGTTCGGGCAGGTCGCGGCTGCCGGGCCTGAGGCGGCGGGCACCGGCGACGGCCTGCTGCCGGTTGCTGTCAAATAGCATCAAGCTGGGCTGCTCGCTCTGATCGAGCAGGTCGTCAATGCGTCGATCGAGGAGTTGGCGCAGCTGGGCGGGCATGGCCGCTTGCTCCAGCTGCCACATCGCAGCGGCGTTGCGGCGATTGAGGGGGCGCAGTTGCAGATCTGCTGGCAGGTCCCAGTTGCGGGTGGCGTGGGCCGGTTCCCAGCGCCAAAGGGTTTCACGCCGCAGGGGTTGGAACCCCTGCTGACGCAGCAGGGCCAGGCGGTCGCTGTCGTTGGTGGAGGCGGTGGCGATCCAGCTGGCCGCCCCGCGGCTGCGTTGGATCGCTTCTCGAACCAGAGCGGCTTCGATGGCCATGCGGCCAGCTTCGCCGGCGCTCAGGCTCGCCTCACTGCTGCGCATCTGGAGCAGCTGCCAGCAGCTGCCGCTGCGGTTAAGTCGTTGGCTGAGCAGTAGCCCTAGCGGTTGCTGAGGCTCTCGGTAGGCCAACAGCACGTCTGGAGCTAGTGGTGGACGGGCCGTGAGGCTGTTAAGCAACCGCTCAGGCGCCTGCAGGAGCACGGCGCGCTGCAAGAGCGGCACCAGATCGTTGAAGCAGGGGTCCTGCAGCAGGGGGAGATGCCAGCCACGCAGTGGAACCACGTGCAGGCATGGCGCCGGGGTGCTGGGCTGGGCTGGTGCTGCTGGAGACACGTTGCGCAGCCTGAGCTGGGCTTACACCAATGTTATGGGCGCACCAGCACCAGCGGTGTGCGTTCGTTCGCATTGCCTGCGGGATTGGGTTTGAGGGCCCGCATCAGCAGCTCCTCGTCGCAACCAGGGCTCGAGGCGAGCACCTTCACCCGGCCCAGGTCATTCACGTCCACCACGGCAACGGCAACACCCAGCTCGGCGGCAAGCTGCTGGCACACCGCTGCGCTGTCGGCCGGTCCCAGAACGATGGTTTGGTCGTAGGGCGGCGTCGTGCCGGTTACGTCGTCGATCAGGCGCGCTTGCTCGCCGGCCAGCCGGTAAAACCAGCCCTTTGAGCCCACCAGCTTGAGCGCGGTGCCCAGCAACCAAGCGCAGAGCACGCGGGCCGGGCCCACGTTGTCGATCAGGGTTTGCAAGCCGCAGGCGGTGGCCAGGGAGCTGGTGGGGTGGAACACCCGGCAGAGCAGGCGAGCGAGCGACGAGGGCTGCAGGTTGGCGGGGTGGTTGTAGCGGCCCTGCATCACTGCCAGGGGGGTCTCACCGATGGTGAGCACGTCGCCCGGTTGGAGCACGGCGCCGGCGTAATGACGCAGAACCTCGGTTGGGTCGTCGAGGGTGCCGAGCAGATGGGTGCGGATCGGCAACACCGAGCAGCGATCACCATGGCGCCAGTTGGCGGTGTTGGGTTGGGCCGCCGCTGGACGCCGCAGTGGGATCAGGACGCCATCACGCTTCTGAAGCCGACCGAAGGGGCCGTAATTCGTCCAGAGGATCTCCAACCAGAGGGTGTCGAGAAGCTGGCGCAGATCACTGCCTTCGGGGCCAGTGATTTCAAGCGTGATTTCGGCCTGAGTTGTTTTACGACCTTTCACGATGTAGGCAAACCAATAACCATCGGCTCTGGCTTCCTCATCGGGATGCTGCGGGGTGACTCGGCTGTGAATGCAAATCCCATCGAGGGCCGAGCGACCCAGCAGGGTGGGTTTCAGCTCGATCTCTGGCACGAACACTTCCATCCGCGGGTGCGGATTCGTGATGGCGATGCTGCCTTTCACCCGAAGGGTGTTGTCAGCGCTGCGCTGCACTTTCCAGCCGCCGCTGCTGAGCCGCAGTGGCGAGGCAGGCAGCAGCCGGTGACGGGCCTCCAGCCACAACAGTGCCAACCCAAAGATCAGGGCGGCGATCAACAACACAGCGATCAGAGGATGCAAAGCCAGTGCTTTGAGTTCTGCGGGAGCGTAGAGCTTGCAGCTGGAAATGCCGCTTAGCGTGGCCTCATCTCCACGGGAGGCCCGTGATGCGTAAGACCTTCGTTCTTGATACGAATGTGTTGCTGCACGACCCCCAGGCGCTCATCCGTTTTGAAGACAACGCGGTGGTGATCCCGATCGAGGTGGTGGAGGAGATCGACCGCTTCAAGCGTGATCCCTCGGAGAAAGGCCGCAATGCACGCCAGATTTCGCGGTTGCTGGATGCCCTGCGGGAGAAGGGCAATCTGGCTGACGGGGTGCCGATCGATGATGGCAGCGGCGGCACGCTCCAGGTGGTGTTCTGCCGCAGCGAAACCCTGGCCCAGCTGCCGCCAGAGCTCAAGGGCGGCAACGGTGACAACAACATCCTCGCGGTGGCCCTGGAGCAGCTGCGCTCGGGCCTCATCAGCGATCAGCCACCGGTGGTGCTCGTTACCAAGGACACGAACCTGCGCATCAAAGCTGATGCTGTGGGCCTAACGGCGCAGGACTACACCACCGACAAGGTCGATATCGCCGACCTTTACCCCGGGGTGTGCGAGCTGATGGCTAGCGCCACGGCGATGGATCAACTCAAGAGCGAGGGGGGCCTGGCCCTGGCGGCGCTGCCCGCTGCGGATGGCGTAGCACTCCAGGCCAATGAAGGGGTCACGCTGGTGGATCAGGCCCAGCCCAACCACACGCTCCTGGCCCGCTTCGATGCCGGTACCCAGCGCCTGCTGCCGCTGCAGCGGGCCGGCAAGGTGCGGCTCGGCAAGGTGGGTGCCCGCAACCGCGAGCAAACCTTCGCTCTCGATCTGCTGCTAGATCCTGCGGTGGAGCTGCTCACCCTGGTGGGCAAGGCCGGCACCGGCAAAACGCTGCTCGCCCTAGCCGCGGGCTTGCACCAGGTGGCCGATGAACATCTCTATGAGCGCCTCCTGGTGACGAGGCCAGTGATCTCCCTGGGCAAGGAGATCGGCTTTCTGCCCGGAAGCCTCGAGGAAAAGATGGGCCCCTGGATGCAGCCGATCATCGACAACCTTGATTTCCTGCTGGGCGGCGCCGATGCCGATGAGGGCCGTGGATCGTCCCGCGGCGGAGCAGCGGCATGCCGCCCCGGTGCCCAACGCGGCAATCGCAGCAACTGGACCGACCTCAAGGGCATGGGCCTGCTGGAGGTGGAGGCGATCAGCTACATCCGCGGCCGCTCGATCCCGAGACAATTCATGGTGGTGGATGAGGCCCAGAACCTCACACCCCATGAGGTGAAAACGATCGTGACCCGCGTGGGCGAGGGCACCAAGATCGTGTTCACCGGCGACCCCTATCAGATCGACAATCCCTACGTGGATGCCGAAAGCAACGGCCTCACCTGGCTGGTGGAGCGCTTCAAGGGGCAGCAGCTGGCCGGTCACGTGACCCTGATCCGCGGCGAGCGCAGCGAACTGGCAGAGCTGGCGGCGAACCTGCTCTGAGGGCAAGCCGCTCTGGCTCAGAGCATCTTTTCGGGTCGCACCCACTGGTCGAACTCTTCCCCGCTGATCTCGCCGAGCACGAGGGCTGCTTCCCGCAGGCTGAGGCCATGCTTGTGCGCGTGCTTGGCGATGCCGCTGGCGCGGTCGTAGCCGATCGCTGGGGTGAGGGCCGTGACGAGCATCAGGCTCTGGTTGAGCAGGCGCTCGATCCGTTGTTCGTTGGCGTGGAGCCCCACGATGCAGTGCTCGCGGAAGCTGCTGCAGGCGCCGGCTAGGAGCTCGATGCTCTCGAGCACGTTGTGGGCGATCAGCGGCTTGAACACGTTGAGCTCGAAGTTGCCCTGGCTGGCGGCCATCTGCACGGCGGTGTTGTTGCCCATCACCTGCACGGCCACCATCGTGAGGCTCTCGCACTGGGTCGGGTTCACCTTGCCCGGCATGATCGAGCTGCCCGGTTCGTTTTCGGGCAGGATCAGCTCGCCCAGGCCGCAGCGGGGGCCGCTGGCCAGCCAGCGGATGTCGTTGGCGATCTTCATCAGCGAACCCGCCAGCACCGTGAGGGCGCCGTGGGCGGCCGCCAGCGGCTCATGGCCGGCCAGGGCCTGGAACTTATTGGGGGCGGAGGTGAAGGGCAGGCCGAG
>JBIIDQ010000037.1:0-9639 GCA_044238295.1 Vulcanococcus sp. | reverse complement strand
GTGGGGCTCAGCCCTGCACGCGGTCCTTAAACAGCTTGCCGGCGGTGAAAGCGGGCACGCGCTTGGCGGGAATCTTGATCTTGTCGCCAGTCTTTGGGTTCAGACCCTGACGGGCGGAGCGCTCGCGGGGTTCGAAGGAACCAAAGCCCAGGATCGACACCTTCTTACCTTCCACCACCGAATCGATGATGGTGTCAATAGCGGCATCAACCACCTGGGCTACATCGGTCTTGGTCAGCTCGGTGCGGGCAGCAACGAGGTTGACGAGATCAGCTTTGTTCATCGGAGTGGGAAAGCCTCTGGGTCAGTAGCAGCCGGGCGGCTCGGGAACACCGACCGCCACTGGGTTCAGCGCGCCAATGGTATGGGGGTTCGCAAGAGCCGGCAACCATCGGACTCCTTTTGCAGTCAAGGTTTTGCCACTTTTGCGGCCATTGGGCGACCGGCTGCGCCTCCAATCAACCCCCGACCGGCCGTCTAAACAGCTGCCTGACGAGCCAACTCCTCAAGGTTGAGCGCATCGATCACGCGCCGCGCCGCAGGCACCAGCACCTCACCTCTGAGGGCCCCGAGGCCAGCGCCGCTCGCCAGCCAGTGGGGCTGCTCTGGTGGGAACCAATGCCGCAACCGCTCGATACTGCTCAGCCAGCGGCCCCAGTGAAAGCTGCGGCGGGTGCGCAGGGGAGCGACCTGTCCAAGGGCCACCGGACTCAACAACCGCCCACAAAACAGGATCGACTCCAGGTTGGGCAGTCCCTCCGCCAGCAGCACCGCCGCACCAGGGGTGGGGCCGGGGGTCCAGAGCAGGCGCAGACCGGGGTCGAGCTCCACTTCAGCGCCAAAGCTGATCAGGTTCTGCGCACCGGGTAGCAAATAGGCCTCCTGCTCCTGCACGTGTACAGGCCAACCGAGCACCTCCTGAAAACGCCGCAGCCGGCCATGGCCCTCACGGCCGGTGAGCACAATCCGGCCCGATCGCTGCGCCTGCAAAAAAGCCAGGTTGGCCTCGTTGAAGGCCGGGCAATCGATCAACACACCACTGGCGTTCTGCTGCTCTAGCCACCAGGCACTGCCCCCCTGACTGTCGCGGCTGGGGGCGAACAGCCACACCCCCTCGTGCACTTGCTTGGGCGGACGCCCGGCCGCGGCGGGTTGTGCTTGGAGCCGTGACACGCGGGGACACAAACCACGAACAACACCTAGCTTGTGGCAGAGGCCTCCAGGATCCGTTGCGCACGATCCGACTGGGACAACCGTGGCCCCTCGGGTCGCTTGCCACCGATCAAGGCGTGAATTTCGCCCTGGCCGCGCCGATGGCGACGCGGGTCGAGCTGCTGCTGTTTGCTAGCGGCAATGCACCTGAGCCCGAGCAGGTGGTGGAGCTGGATCACCGTCATCGCTCCGGCGACATCTGGCACGTGGAGGTGGAGGGCCTCGGCATCGGCTGCTGCTACGCCTACCGCGTGTTCGGCCCCCTCCAACCCGGACGGCACGGCTTCAACCCCTCCAAGTTGCTGCTCGATCCCTGCGCCCGTGCGATCACCGGCTGGGATGTCTACCGACGCGTTGACGCCATCGGCGCGATGCCGAACACCGCCAGCTGTCTGAAGGGGGTGGTCACCGAGCGCGATCGCTTCAATTTCCGCGCCGCTCCCAGACCACGCCACAGCTGGCAGCGCACAGTGATCTATGAACTGCATGTGGGTGGCTTCAGCCGCGGCCACGGCAGCCCGGTGACTGAGCCGGCGCGCGGCACCTACCTGGGGTTGATCGAGGCGATCCCCTACCTCAAGGAGCTGGGGATCACCACGGTGGAGCTCCTACCGGTGATGGCCTTCGACCCACACGATGCCCCCGCCGGCCGCCTCAACTACTGGGGATATAGCCCGCTCAGCTGGATGGCGCCGCACCACGCCTACCAGCAGGGAGACGATCCTCTGCAGATTCGACACCAGGTGCGCCAGCTGGTCACGGCCTGCCACCAGGCCGGCCTCGAAGTGCTGGTGGATGTGGTGTACAACCACACCTGTGAAGGCAACCAGGCCGGGCCCACCCTCAGTTGGCGCGGCATTGATGACCGCAACTACTACCACCAGAACGCCAAGGGGGATTACCTCGATGTGAGTGGCTGCGGTAATTCCATTGCCGCCAACCGCCCCCATTCTCGCCGCCTCATTCTGGAATCGATGCGCTGCTGGGCGCTCGAGCTAGGGGTGGATGGTTTCCGCTTCGATCTAGGCATCGCCCTCAGCCGCGGCGAGGAGCTCACGCCCCTCGATCACCCCCCCCTGTTCGAAGACATCGAAGCCGATCCAGAACTCGCCGATCTGAAGCTGGTAAGCGAACCGTGGGACTGCGGCGGCCTCTACCGCCTCGCCGACTTTCCTGCCAAACGCATCGGCGCCTGGAACGGCCGCTTTCGCGATGACGTACGCCGCTTCTGGAAAGGCGATGAGAAAAGTTGCTGGCCGATGGGGCAGCGCATCGCCGGCAGCCCGGATCTGTTCGGGGGCATCCCAGCCCTGTTGGGCCGGAGCATCACCTTCCTGACCGCCCACGACGGCTTCACCCTCACGGATCTGGTGAGCTACAGCCAAAAGCACAACCTGGCCAACGGCGAAGACAACCGCGACGGCGATAACCACAACAACAACTGGAATCACGGCGCCGAAGGGCCCTGCAGTGATCCAGAGGTGACGGCACTGCGCAACCGCCAGCTGCGCAACATGCTCAGCAGCCTGCTGCTCTGCCCGGGCGTGCCCATGCTGCTGATGGGCGATGAGGTGCGCCGCAGCCAGGGGGGCAATAACAATGCCTGGTGTCAGGACAACCCCCTGGGCTGGATGCACTGGCAACCCGACCCAGACGACGAAGCGCTACGCCTATTCGTGCGGAGGCTGATTCACCTGCGCCATCACCTAGCTGATCTGATCAATCCCGAAATCCCTCACGCCGAAACCGGCAAGTCGCTGCGTTTCGATCAGCCTGGGCACCTGGTGCGCCAGTGGGATGGGGTCAAGCTGGGACAGCCGGACTGGGCCAACTGGTCGCACACCCTGGCCTGGAGCCTCAACGACCGGGAGCGAGGTCCGTTGCTCTGGTGCGGGATGAACGCCTACTACCAAGATCTCAGCTTCCAGATCCCTACCTGCGAGAGCGGCTGGAACCGGGTGATCGATACCCATCAAGCGCCGGGCGATGACTGCCCCCCTCAACCCCAGGTCGTGGGGGGCGACACCATTCCCATGGGTAGCCGCAGCCTGGTGCTGCTGGTGGCGCAACCCCTGATGCAGGGCCATCAGCTCTGATCGGAACTGGCACTCGATTGCTCAAGCTCGCGCCCTCAAACAATCGAGCGCGCCATCAAAAGTTCAAAGCGGGCTGCGGGAATCGAACCCGCATCATCAGCTTGGAAGGCTGAGGTTTTACCACTAAACTAAGCCCGCAGCAGTACAAACGCACCAAGCGTTCGTCGCTGACCTGGCGTGCTCTGGATTTCACGCCGGTTGCAGCATTATGACCTGCGTTCGGAACAGCGTCCTTGTCCGCTGCCTCATCTGAAGCCCCAGCGGCCACCTTCGACGCGGACAGCCTCAGGGGAGCCAGCCGCCTGCGACTGCTCGTGGCCTACGGCCTTGGCGATGCCGGCACTGGCATGGCTGCATCGCTGATTGGCTTCTACCTCTTCATTTTCTATACGGCGGCGGCCGGTCTCCCGGCCTGGATGGCCGGCCTGGTGTTGATGCTGGCGCGGCTCTGGGATGCCGTGAACGACCCGCTGGTGGGCTGGCTCAGCGACAAGACCCGCAGCCGCTGGGGGCCGCGCTTGCCCTGGCTCGTGGGCAGCGCCCTGCCACTGGGTGTCGCGATGGCCTTGATGTGGTGGCTCCCGCCGGGCAGCAACTGGGTGCGCTTTTGGGTGTTCGTCGGCATCTCGGTGGTGGCCAACAGCCTCTACACCTGCGTCAACCTGCCCTACGCAGCCCTGGCGGCTGAGCTCACCGCCAAGGTGACGCTGCGCACCCGGCTCAACATGGCCCGCTTCACCGGCTCGATCACGGCCGGTTTGGTGGGCATCGTGCTGGGCGCCGTGCTGCTGCGCGATCACCAAAACCCCCTGAGCTACTGGCGCATGGGTGTGTTCTCCGGGTTGATCATCACGGTGTGCACCCTGCTATGCGCCTGGGGGGTCGCCCCCTCAGCGCGCCATTGCCAGCAGCCGCAAGCGGAGCGGGGCACGACTCGCCGCCTGCTCCAGCGCGTGCGCAACAACGGCCGCTTCATGCGGGTGCTCGGCCTCTATCTGCTCCTCTGGTGCGCGCTGCAGATCATGCAGACCGCGGCACTGATCTACCTACCCGTGGTGATGCGTGTTCCGGAGGGCTGGAGCAACTGGATTCTGCTGCCATTCCAGATCAGCACCCTGGTGGGCCTGCAGCTGTGGACGAGTGTGTCCCACCGCCGAGGGCGGATTCGGGCCCTGGTTTGGGGCAGCGGCCTCTGGGTGGCGGGCTGCCTGAGCGCCATGGTGCTCGCTCCCCTCGATGCAGCCATTGCTCCGCTGGGTTCACTGGGCAACGGGCTGCGCCTATCGCTACTGGTGGCCACGATCCTGCTGGTGGGCCTCGGAGCCTCCACCGCTTATCTGATCCCCTGGGCGTTGCTACCCGATGCCATCGATGCCGACCCGGAAAAACCCGCAGGGCAATACAGCGCCTGGATGGTGTTCACTCAGAAGATCTGCATCAGCTTTGCCCTCTTCTTCTTCGGCAACCTGATGAGCTTCAGCGGATATGTGGCCTCGCGCGGCATGGTGCAACCCGACAGCGCCCTGCTGGCGATCCGGCTGTGTATGGGCATCATTCCCGCAGTTCTGGTCGTGCTGGGGCTGGTGGTGATGCGCCGCTGGCCCGACAAGGGCCTTCACCTGCAACATCTCCCCAGCGCCGGCTGAGCTCGTACCCATGTCTCAGATGTCACGCCGCCGCCTTCCCACCTGGCTCCGCCCCCGCTGGCTCACCCGCCTCGGGGAAAGCTTGCTGATCGGCGGCCAGGCCATGGCCGCGCTCGCCCAGGGGCGTGTGGGCGTCAATGACCTGATGGCCGAGCTGATGGAAGCAGGCCCTGGCAGCTTCCTGATCGTGATCATTACCGGCCTCGCCGCCGGCACCGTGTTCAACATCCAGGCCGCCTCCGAGCTGGTGAAACAAGGCGCTGGCTCCACGGTGGGCGGGATCCTCGCCTTGGGTCTGGCACGGGAGATCGCGCCGATCCTCACCGCCACCTTGGTGACGGGCAAGGTGGCCACGGCCTATGCCGCCCAGATCGGCACGATGAAGGTCACCGAGCAGATCGATGCGATCACCATGCTGCGCACCGATCCGGTGCAGTACTTGGTAGTGCCGCGGGTACTGGCGATGTTGATCATGACGCCCGTGCAGTGCCTGGCCTTCTTTGCCGTGGCGATGTGGTCAGGTCAGGTGAGCAGCACCCTCCTGTATCAAATTCCGCCATCGGTGTTCTGGAACTCCGTGCGCACCTGGATGGAGCCCTCGGATCTGCCATCGATGCTGCTCAAGGCGGTGGTGTTCGGGCTGCAAATCGCCGTGATCTCGTGCGGCTGGGGCCTCACCACCCGCGGCGGCCCGAAAGAAGTGGGCACCAGCACCACCGGAGCCGTTGTGATGATTCTGGTCACCGTGTCGCTGATGGACGTGGTGCTCACCCAGTTGCTGTTCGGCGAATGACCCAGACGGAAGCCTCCCTGCCTGATCCCAGCCAGGGCGTGATCCTGGCGCCGCGCCCGTGGCTGCCGCTGGCGGTGGTAGCCCTGGGGCTCGCGGCGCTGCTGCTGAATGTGTGGCTGGCGTTGGTGGTGAGCCTATTCGGACTGTTTCTGCTGATCCAGAGCCAGATCCTGCGCCTGCAGTTCAGCGACGATGAGCTGTTGGTGTGGCGGGGCAACACCGTGCTGCGCCGGTTTCCCTACAGCGAATGGCTCAACTGGACGCTGTTCTGGGGCCCAATCCCTGTGCTGTTCTATTTCCGTGAACAGAGCAGCATTCACTTCCTGCCGGTGTTGTTTGATGCCACCAGCCTGCGCGAACAGCTCAACCGCCACGTGAGCGCCCAGCCATGAGCGACGACCCCCAACCCCAAGCCACCCAGCCCAGCGCCGAGTGGCAGAGCCTCGCCTTGCGGGAACTGCAGCAGCAGCGCGATGCCCTGGAAGCCGAGATCAGCGAACTGAGCGGCCGCCGCGATCAGCTGCAGAAGGAGATCACCAGCAGCTTTGCGGGCCAATCGGATTCGATCGCCCGGCGGGTGAAAGGGTTTCAGGACTACCTGGTGGGAGCGCTGCAGGAGCTGGCCGTGGCGGCCGAGCAGATGGAACTAGTGGTGCAACCGCTGGTGGTGCAGCCTTCACCGCTGGATCAGGCTGCGGCCGAACTGGCGGCTAACAGCAGCGCCGGCGTGGCCATGCCGGCGCCGGCAGGACTCTTCAGCGCCGATGAAGCCCTGATCCGCGAGCAGCTGCAACGGTTCCAGGGACAACCGGATTTCTACTCCGATCCCTGGAAACTGCGCCGCAGCCTAGAGCCCTCCGGCGCTGCTCTCCTGGATGACTGGTTCCTCAATCAGGGCGGTCGCGGCGCCCAGCCCAGTAGCGGCAGCCGCAACCGCAACGCCCTACTCACCGCTGCGGCCGTATCGATCCTGGGGGATCTCTACGGCGAACGCTTCCAGACCCTGGTGCTTGCGGGAACGCCCGAGCGGCTCGGCGAGTGGCGGCGAGGCCTGCAGGATTGCCTCGGGCTCAGCCGAGAAGACTTCGGCCCCAATAGCGGCATTGTGCTGTTCGAGCGCCCCGATGCCCTGATCGAACGGGCCGACCGACTCGAGGAGCGCGGTGAGCTGCCCTTCATCGTGGTGGATGCGGCCGAAAGCGCCGTGGACATCGCAATCCTTCAATTCCCGGTCTGGCTGGCCTTTGCGGGCAATGCCACCGAACTCGCCCTCGAAGACGACCTGCTGTGAATCCGCTGCTACAAACGCCGCTGTTCTGCCTGCTGGCGGGCTATCTGCTGGGCTCCATCCCAAGCGGCTACCTGGCTGGCCAGTGGCTCAAGGGCGTCGACATCCGCACCCTCGGCTCCGGATCCACCGGAGCCACCAACGTGCTGCGCCAGTTCGGCAAGGCGCCTGCCCTCGTGGTGTTTTTGGTGGATGTGCTCAAGGGCACCGCAGCAGTCCTGCTGGCCAAGGGGTTGCTACAGCCCCTGGGCATCACACCGGAGAGCGACTGGTGGGTGGTGGCGGCAGGCCTGGCGGCCCTGGCCGGTCATATCTGGCCAGTGTGGCTCGGCTGGCGAGGCGGCAAGGCCGTTGCCACCGGTCTGGGCATGTTGCTCGGCCTGGCCTGGCCGGTGGGTCTGGCCTGCTTCGGCGTGTTCATGGCGGTGATCAGCCTGAGCAAAATCGTGTCGCTCTCCAGCGTGATCGCGGCGCTGAGCCTGCCGCTACTGATGCTCGGCTTCTTCGCCCAGTCAGGCAGCGATCTGCGCCCGGCTTACCTCAGCCTGGCGGTGCTCACCGCTGTGCTCGTGATTTGGCGTCACCGCAGCAACATCCAGCGACTGCTAGCTGGCACCGAACCCCGAATCGGGCAGAAGAGCTGAGGGCAAACCAGCTGAACGGTTTCACTCAGGCCAGCTCACGGCTGCGCTCCGCCGCCGCCACCACCGCATCGATCAGGGCCGCCCGGAGGCCACCGCTTTCGAGGGCACGAAGTCCGGCAATGGTGGTGCCGCCGGGGCTGCTCACCATGTCTTTGAGCTGGGCTGGATGGAGCTGCTGCTCCTGCAGTAAGGCGGCCGTGCCCGCCAGGGTGCGATGGGCCAGGTGATGGGCCTGCTGGCGGGGCAGGCCTGCGGCCACCGCGCCATCAGCCATGGCCTCCGCCACCAGGGCCACAAAGGCAGGACCCGACGACGTGAGTGCCAGGAAGGCATCCAGTTGGGATTCAGGCAGCTCGAGCACCTCGCCCACCTGGGCAAACAGTTGCTGCACCCAGGCCTGTTGCTCAGCCGGTACGCCATCCCCCCAGGCCAGGCCGGTGAGGCCCGCCCGCACCAGACAGGGCGTGTTGGGCACCGCACGCACAATGCGGCGGCCGGGGAACAGGCGCTGCAGCCGGGCCACGGTGACCCCTGCCAACACCGACATCAGCAATGGCGCCTGCTCCCCGGCCGCCGCAGGCGCAGGGGCCGCCGCTGCAACAGCCTCCAACTGCTGCGGTTTCACCGCGAGCAACACCACCTCAGCCCCCCACGCCGGGGTGGCATCGAGGCCGATCTGCAGATCGGGGCGTTGCTGTGCCAGCCGCTGGGCTGAGGCCTGGGTGGCCACAGCGGCCCGAACGCCGGCTGCTGGCACTAGGCCGCTCTCCACCAACGGAAACAGCAAAGCCTGGGCCATGCGGCCCAGGCCGATCACCCCGAAGGTGCTGGGGGAAAAGCTGCTCAAGGGAGCAAGGCGTGGCTCAGCCGACGCTAGCGCCGTAGGTTTCGCGGCCCCAGGCGGGAGCGGGCGCAGCCTCAGGCTCCTGGCTCACCTCGCGGGACACCACTGTGGGGGAGGACGGCTCCTCAGCGGCAGCGGTGGTCACGGTGACGCAACTGGGGGCAAACAGGAAGATGCTTTCGCCAACGCGCTCCTGGTGACCATCGATGGCGAAGGTGCCACCCGCCACAAAATCCACAGCCCGTTGCGCCTGATCGGGCTCCATCATCGTGAGATTGAGGATCACGGTCTTGCGCTCGCGCAGGGCCTGAATCGCTCGGGGCATTTCATCAAAGCTGCGAGGCTCCATCAGGGTCACCTCTGCGGCCGAGGAGGAGATCCCCGGCATGCCAATCACGTTGCTACCCGCAAACGGATCGACGCTGTCGAAATCACTGGTGAGCGCTAGAGCGCCCGAGGGTGTGGTGCTGCCGGTTTCCGGCACATCACCGTGGTCGTAATCGAGATCGTCGTCGTACCCATCGAGGTAGTCGTCACCAGAGACAACAGCACGCAGGCGGGAGAGCAACGACACCGTGAAACCTCGGTCTTGGCACTGAACCTAGATAGCGTCCCACGCCGGCCGTGACAAGGCTTTCGGGCCAAAGAGCGCGGATCCGATCCGCACCCAGGTGCTGCCGGCCGCCGCCGCCTCGATCCAGTCGCCGCTCATCCCCATCGAAAGCTGCCCCAGTTGAAGTTGCTGGGCGAGCGCGGCGCAGTCTTCAAACAGCCTCTGACGTTCTGGCAATTGGAGTTCCAGCGGAGCCATGGTCATCAGTCCCACCAACTGCAGACCCTCGAGGGCTTGCAGCTCGGGCCATACCCGCAGCAACTGCTCCGGCTCGAAACCACCCTTCGTGGGATCAGGCCGCAGCTTCACCTGCAGAAACACACGGGGCTTCAACGCTTCCTCCACGGCGATCCGAGCCACCCGTTGGGCCAGCGAGAGGGAATCCACCGAGTGCACCCAGGTGAACTGCTTGAGCACTGGCCGCACCTTGTTGGCCTGCAGATGGCCGATGAAATGCCAATCCAGCGTTCCCAGATCCGCCAGCTCCTGCTGTTTGCCGGTGG
>JBIIDQ010000304.1:0-2689 GCA_044238295.1 Vulcanococcus sp. | reverse complement strand
CCAGCCCCACGATCGAAGCCGTGACGACGAGCGCTGCTCCGGCACCGGTGGGTCCTTACAACCAGGCCGTGAAGGCCGGCGGCGTGCTCTATTGCAGCGGCCAGATCGCCCTCGACCCAGCCACCGGTGCCATGGTGGGAGATGGCGATGTGGAGGCCGAAACCCGCCAGGTGCTCGCCAACCTGAAAGCGGTGCTGCAGGAAGCCGGCTGCACGCCCCAGCAGGTGGTGCGCACCACGGTGTTTCTGGCCGACCTCGGGGATTTCGCCAAGGTGAATGCCCTTTATGCCGAGGTGTTCGGAGCCGGCGTGTCGCCAGCTCGGGCCTGCGTGGAGGTCGCCGCCCTACCCAAGGGGGCTCGGGTGGAGATCGACTGCATCGCCGTGCTGGGCTGAATCACCCGGAAGGTGAGGTTGATCCGCTCCGCCACCACCCGCGCCCGTGGTGGCAGGGCGTGCTGCCAGTGCCGCTGGCTGGGCGGTTCCATCACCAACAGATCTCCATCAGCCAGGTTGAGCGCAAAAGCCGCTTCACTCCCCTGACGCGGCCGAAAGCGAAGATCTCGGGCCACGCCAAGGCTGAGGGAGGCGATCGGTGCCTGAACGTCGAGTTCGGGCTCGTCGTCTGCATGCCAGCCCATTCGATCAGCGCCATCGCGGTAGCGATTGAGCAGCAGACTGTTGAAGCGCACGCCGAACTGCTGTTGCAAGAGCTCGCGAAGCAGCGAGAGCTCCTCGGTCCAGGGATGGATGCGCTGATGGAGGCCGCTATAGCGGTAGGAGCAGCCCGGATCCGCCACCCAGCAGGTGAGCCGGGGTGTGCGGTGTTGCTTGCCATACACCATGACCAGGGGTTGTTCCCATGCCAATCCACTCACCAGGGCGTGCCGAAGGTGTTGGGTGTTGAGACCCTGCTGCTGCAGCCAGGCCGGGGCGTGGCGCAACAGCAGACCCGAGCGCTCAATCCGAATCAAGGCTGGGCTGAAGGGATCCCCTGAGCCTGCTGCAGCGATGGCGGCGCCACAGGCAGAAGGCGCGTGGCCTGCTCCAGCAATGGAGTGGGATCAAGAGCCAGCATGCGGTTGCCATCGCGGCGGCGCAGCTCCACATGCAGGTGGGGGCCACTAGCGCGGCCGGTCTGGCCCACCGTGCCAAGGCTGCTGGCCGCAGGGAGGAAGTCGCCTGGCTGTACCGATGCTGCCTGCAGGTGGGCGTAAAGGGTCTGCCAACCGCGGCCATGGTCGAGCACCACCGTGAGGCCGTAGCCGTCGAGTGCCTCCACCAGTACCACGTGACCCGGCAACATCGCCAGCACGGGGGTGCCTTCAGGAGCTACCAGGTCTTGGCCGGCGTGCATGCGCCAGGCCTGGCGGCTCTCTGAGTAACGCCAGCCGTAGGGGTCGATCTCTTCGGCGGCCTTGGCCAAGGGGTACACCAGCCGCAGCGGTTCACCAGGGCGTAGAGGCCAGGCCTCATCCAGCGAGAGCCCAGCGGGCACAGCGCTGAGCAGCACCACATCGGCAACGGGTGTTGTCTCAGGAATCAGCGCTGGCTTAGCCGGCGGCACGAACGCACCCTCTGGCATCGCACCTGGATCGGCATGGGCGGCCAAAGCCAGCACTGTGCACCAGGCGCAAACCCCGAGAAGCCATGGCCGACCTTTCACCCAAGCCCGTCAGAGGTTGGGGCCGTTGTAGCGGGCCTCAGGCCATGCGCCAGCCGTGCGATGGCAGCCAGTAGACCGGAGGAACACTCCCAACGCTGCAACCGTGAAGCCCCCCTCCGCATGGTTGATCGCGTTGCTCGCCCTCCTGGGCACAGCCCCGGTGCATGCAGGGTCTGACACCGCCGGCTCGATCATCAGCAAGACCGACGCCATCTCCAACGCCAGCGCATCGATGCCAGCCGGGAGCGAAATCACCAACGTGCAGTGCACCACAATGATCCGGGATCTCTCGGCGCGATACCGCTGCACGGTGTACTGGGGCCCTGCGCCCGGCAACGGCGGCGGGTAAGCTCCGAAGCGACGGGGCGTGGCGCAGCTTGGTAGCGCGGGTGCTTTGGGAGCACTAGGTCGCAGGTTCGAATCCTGTCGCCCCGATTGATCAAAACAACTGCAGCAGAAGGGATCAGAGGCCATCGATCTCCGACCTAGGCACCCTCGCCGACGGCCGACGCCGACAGTTCGCCGACAAACCGGCCTATTCGTCTTCGCCCTCCTCCTCATGGTTGACCGCTGCTAGCCGGCGTCCGGGGGACAGCTCGTGCCCAATGCGCCAGACCTCGGCGGGGTCATCGACAACGAGTTCCATCGTGGTCATCGCCCCCTCAGGCCCCTCGATGATCAGCGTGTGGCGCCCCATCCCGCAGCAGCATCTGCACTTCTGGCAGCCACGGCAGCGGGCACGCAGCAGTCCGCCGCGTAAATTCGTAGGTGGAGCGGCGTTGCGCTAACAACCCGCCCCGTGACCAGTCCAACTCGTGATTGAACTGATGACTACGTTCTACGGACGGCAAGCCCTGCCGTCAGCTTTGCCGCTGCCAGCCATGAACCTGCTGAGCCGCAAGCCAACACGGATTACCTTCACTGCCCACTGGGAGCTGCAACAGCGGCTCCAGAGGCGGGCTGATGCCGAAGGGCGCTCACTCAGCAACCTGATCAGCTTTTTGCTAGAGACAGCAACGAGCTA
>JBIIDQ010000302.1:0-2702 GCA_044238295.1 Vulcanococcus sp. | reverse complement strand
ACAGGGCAACCCCGTTATGTACCGCTCTCCGAGGGGGCGTTGCTGGTGCTCAGGCGACAGCAAATGAAAACGGGTTACTCCACCTGGTTATTTCCGAATCCAGAAACGGGTGAGCCGTTTCAAAGCATCTACAACAGCTGGAATTCCGCACGCAAGGTGGCTGATCTGGCCGATGTGCGCATTCATGATCTACGCCACAGCTTTGCCAGTTTTCTGATCAACGACGGCCGCAGCCTCTATGAGGTGCAACAGCTCCTGGGGCACCGCAGCAGTTCGATGACGCAGCGGTATGCCCACTTGGCCGATGGCACGCTGCTGGCTGCCAGTGGCAGCGCCTCGAAAGTGTTGATGGGCCGATAACCGCGGCCACTCGGTATCGAGCACTACGGGTAGTGGGATGGCGATTCGGATCACTGCCGCTAGCGTGGTTGCAGTCGCCACGACCCCATGGCACAGCTGCATGATCTCCGGCTGAGGCTGTTGGTGCAGCAGGAGAGCGAGCAGATCGTTGAGAACCTGCCCGATGGGTTGGATCTCTCCGTGATTCAGGCCCGTTGCCTCTGCTGGTTGGCGCTCCTGGCTGAAGCCCACGAAGACAGTGCCAACGAGGCGGTGGCGGATGGCGACACCGATCAGGCCATGGCTTGGTTTGCCGATTCGATGCGCCTCCGGGATGTGATCCAGGTGGTGAGCTCGATCGAGATACCGATTCCTGGCGCCAGCGACGACTCTTCAGACAGCGACGACGACCTCGAAGCTGCTTGATGCCATGATGGGCACTGAAATGCCAAGGGACTGCGGTGCCGGAAGAGCCCTGCCAATGCCCTGACTGCCAGCGCTTCTACCGGGAGCACGACCGTCTCATCCGTGAGAACCCCACGCTGCGGCAGCAACAGGAGCTGAGCTGGGCGGCCCTGCAATCCTTCCGCACCCTGGCCGGCCGCGCCCTCGAAGAGCTTCAGAAAACCCACGGCGATGGGGAGCCCACGCTTGCAGCCGCTTCTGCCACGCCGGCGCCGGCTGAATCCCCAGAAGCCGAAGCGATGCAGCAAGCCATCGCCGATCTGGAAAACATCAACGCCCATCTCTTTTCGATTGAGGCGCTGATGGAGCGCATCTTTGATGTGCGGGTGCCGGAGCCGGTGGAACACAAATTCCGCGAGCTTGCGGGTGAGCTAGCCCCAGATCCCCTTAACGCCGATCGGTTGCGGCTCAACCGGTTGCTGCATCAAACCCCGGATCTGCCCGGCTGATCAGCCGCGCCATCATCCCTTCCTCATCGGCTTCCACCTGCTGCCACTGCACAGGCCCGAGCCAGGCCATGCTCTGCTGCAGTTCGCTGAGTAGCTCGGGATCGTTGGCACCAATGCCGCCGCTGAGCGCGATCTGATCCACGCCCCCCAGGCTGGCGGCCATCGCCCCGATTTCCTGGCGCAAGCGGTGCAGAAACACCGCCAGGGCCAATTGGGCGCCCGCGTGGCCGTTGGCAGCGGCCGCCCTCAATTCCAGCCAATCGCTGCTCAGTTCAGAGAGCCCGAGTAGGCCGCTGCGCCGGTTGAGGCCTTCATCCAGTGCCTCCAGGCTCAGGCCCATCCGTTGCAGGTGCAACAGCAGCCCTGGATCCACGCTGCCGCTACGGCTGGCCATCACCAGGCCCTCCAGCGGTGTGAAGCCCATGGTGGTGTCGATGCTGCGGCCATCGCGAATCGCCGCCAGGGAGCAGCCCGCCCCCAGGTGGGCACTGATCAACCGCCCGCAGGGCACCGCTTCAGCCACGTGTTGGTGGTTGAGGCCGTGAAAGCCGTAGCGGCGGCATCCACCTGCCCGCCACTGCGCCGGTAGGGCGTAGGTGCGCGCTTCAACCGGCAGGGTGGCGTGAAAGGCCGTGTCGAAACAGGCCCATTGGCGCAGTTGCGGTTGCTGGTGGCTCAGCCAGGCGATCGCCGCCAGCGCCGCTGGGTTGTGCAGCGGGGCCAGCGCCGAGAGCGCCTCGAGCTGCTCCTGCACCTGCGGGTTGATCCGGGTGGGCGCTGTGAAGTGCTCGCCGCCATGCACCACGCGATGGCCTGCGGCCCGCAGGCGGGGCAGCCAGGGCTGCAGCTGTGGGCTCAGCCACTGGCTGAGTTGCTGCTCCAGCGGGCCTTCGCGGCGGGTGCCGCTCTGCCACAACCGCTCAGCCCTGTGGGCGCTGGCCTGGAGCACAGCGGCCTTGAGGCTGGAGCTGCCCACATTCAGCACCAGCACCAGGGCCGCCACGGCGGATCACTCGTCGAGGTTGCAGGTGATCGTGACCGGGAAGCTATCGGCCTTCCAGATGCGGCCGGCGTATTCGCGGATCGAGCGATCCGAGGAGAAGAAGCCGGTGCGGGCGCTGTTGAGCAGCGACATCCGGTTCCAGGCGGTGCGATCGGCCCAGGCGTGGCTCACCTGCTCCTGCACGCGCAGGTAGTCGGCGAAATCGGCCAACACAAAGAAGGCATCGCGGCCGGTGAGGTTTTCCAGCAGCGGGCGGAACAGGTCGCCATCGCCATTGCTGAAATGCCCTTGCTCCACCAGCTTGAGCACTTCGCCGAGTTCCGGTTGCTGGGCGATCAACTCCCAGGGGCGATAGCCCTTGGTGTGCAGATCGGCCACCTCGGTTTCGTTCATCCCGAAGAGGAAGAAGTTTTCCGCTCCCACCTGCTCGCGGATCTCCACATTGG
>JBIIDQ010000303.1:0-2702 GCA_044238295.1 Vulcanococcus sp. | reverse complement strand
AGGGCCACCAGAACAGCCGGAGTACCCCCCAGCGGCGGCTCGGGTTGGAGCGGGTGTCGAGATCAGGCGAGAGCCAGAGTCCACCGATCAGAAAGGCCAGGGTTCCTGCTGTGATCCCCGGCAGCCCGAGCCATGGTCCCCAGAGCAGTCCGAAGGGCAGGGCGAAGACGTAGGTGGCGCGGTCGTGCTGCTGGCCGCTGGCCATGGCTATGGAGGCGCGTTGCGTAGCAGAATGGTGGAACCGCCCGGTTAGCTCAGCGGTAGAGCGCCTGCCTTACAAGCAGGATGTCGCTGGTTCGAAACCGGCACCGGGCATTGCAGGCAGGGTAGTGGTCGTTGCGGTTGCAACGCTGGGCTCTTAGCTGTTGGGTCACGCATTGACGCGCCGTGCCCCATTGCGTTGACTCCCGCCAAGCCAGCTGGTTGCGCAGCCGAAACGTTCAAGGCGCCTTCAGCATCTCAATGAACTCGCTGTTGGGGGTTGCCGCTGCATCGCTCATTTGATGAAGCGCAGCTTCGCGTTTTTGGGAACAGCTTGATTTGTGATCCATTGATCTGGCCCATGTTTGGAATCAGGTTCTGGCGGCTTGTTGAACCAGTGGGATCAGTGATGCTCCTGCCAATCGCCGCAAGGATGCTTGGGTGAAAAGTCGGTTGTATTCAGCTCGTGTTTCGTTGCTGACCTCCGCTGGGGTATTTGTGTTGATTTGCAACTCGCGCTTGTGTTTCATTGGGCTCTGACTAATTTACTTCTGTAAGAAGTCTGTAAAATTGTGGCTCCTAAGTATCTCTACTGGGCCAATGGTTCGTCGACCATTGCGCGATCAAAAGCCAATGGCTCGAATCCTAAGCTTGACTTCATTACTGGTGCCTCGCAGCCAGACGGAGTGTCGATCAATGCGACGCATCTATTCTGGGTCAATTCTGGAACGTCTTCAATTGCAAGAGCGTCCATTGATGGATCGAATGTTGATCCGCTGTTCATCCCCAATGCACGCCGACCTGATGATGTGGTTGTGAGTGGGGGCTTTATCTACTGGGTCAATAATGCATCTAATTCAATCGGTCGCGCCAATCTGGATGGAACTGGTGTTAATCAGGATTTCATTACAGGCTTGAAGAATCCACACGGCATTGCGGCTGATTCCAATTTCATCTACTGGACAAACAGGGCGTCATCGGTTGGCCGCGCCAACTTGGATGGCACAGATGTGAATAATCGCTTTATTAAAACGCCCGCCAAGGTTCCTGACGATGTTGCGGTGGACTCTCGCTATATTTATATCGCCAATTATGCAGATGGCACCATTGGCAGAACGCGGCTTGATGGCACCGGCGCCAAGAAAAACTTTATTGTTGGAACCAGTGAAGCCGATGCGGTCGTAGCGCGTTCGAATTACTTGTATTGGATCAATGGTGGATTTAATTCCATTGCGCGCGCGGGCATTAATGGGGATAACGTGAATCAGAGCTTTCTTGCTGATAGTGATTTGCCAGGATTTAATCCTGGCGGCTTGGTAGCGTCGCTCTAACGATTGATTAGCCCTCCAGGCTGATGAATGACGATCGGATTCGTCCACCGCGCTGCGATCGGGCCATCCCTCTGCTGCGTTGGCGTCAGAGCACCTCAGCGCACATGCGTTGAGGGCATGATGTGTTGGTTCGAGCTCGCGCCATGCGCTCTCGTTTCACGGTGAGGGGTTGAGATGAAGTCGCTGCCTGGGTCGGCACCTCGGCGCTGGCTGGTCATCGCCGGTCAGCTTCTGAGCGCCCTCGTGGTGGTGGCCTTAGCGCTCAGTGTGCTTCCACTTCTGCTCCTGCTGAGCCTGGTTACAGCGCTGGCATTGATCCCGGTGCTGCGTCAGGTGCGCAAGGAAGCAGAACGTTCAGGTATCGGCGTGGATGCACCAGCGCGTGATCAATTGGTTGATGTCACGCCGTTGCATCGCCGGCTTGAGCGGAAGTTCTGGCTGTTTTGGCAGCGGCGCCGCTAGCTGGCTTGCTGTGCTCGGTGAGTGATTTCACTTATGGCCATGGAGGGGTTGACGCGCTCCAATCAGCTCGGCAACGACAAGGGGATGAGATCCCGATGGCTTCGGTCATCGGGTTTTTTACGGCACTCTCGGACGCTGAACGTGAGCCAGTCCAAGCACAGCAGTCATTAGTCGATCGGCCCGGGGGCCTGGAGCTGTCAGCGCTCCCGCTCAGGGCAGTGCGGTGTCAGACCTCGTGTGGCGCTAAGCGTGAATTGCCTCAGTTGTGCGACTGAATCTCTTCTGGCGCTGGCCATCAACGATGCAGCGCCTTGTGGTCTTGATCACAGCGATCAATCGCTTGCTGCTGCTTAAGCATCAGCTGGATTTGCAGATCGCAACCTCTGCTGCCGCGTACGTCCGAGCTTCCTCTGTTGCGGCAGGTCGCCTTCAGCAGCAGCTCTAGGGTTAACGCCGCTGCCGAGCGACCCGGCTGTTGGTGCAGTTGGCACACGGGTGGGTGTGCCGCGTCTTGGAGCTCTGGATCCATCACCAGGCCCTGCTCAGTCCCGTTCGGGTAGGGCTGTGAGGCTGTTTGGCCCAGGAAGATTCAGCGCATCCCAATCGCCTGCTCAAGCTGAGTTACCCGATCAGGCCTCGATCCGGTGATCTCCACGACCCGACAGGCCCGTGGGATCCGCTTGGGAAGCTCATGGCGAAAGAGCTGCT
>JBIIDQ010000301.1:0-2721 GCA_044238295.1 Vulcanococcus sp. | reverse complement strand
GTGCTTGTGGGTATGTGTCCACGAAGAAGGACGGCTCTGAGCGTCTCAACTTCACCGCGTTCTACGAAGCGCTTCTCAATGCCAAAGGCGTTGAATTTGGTGGAGCCACCGGCAAGGTTGGTAAGGGAGGCCGCAAGCTCAGCTTCACCACAAAGGTGCAGTTTAACGGCAACTTGATGGTGGGCAAGGCTTACACAGCGCTGCTCGATCTCAAGCCTGGCGACGAGTTTGAAATCAAGCTGGGTCGCAAGCAGATTCGTTTGGCGCCGCTGGGTGCTGCAGACGAAGAAGACTGAGAGCAACGGCTTCCGCAACGCGGATGCCATCAATGGCTGCTGAGAGGATGCCGCCCGCAAAGCCGGCTCCTTCTCCGGCGGGATAGAGCCCAGGGGTGTTCACGCTTTCGAGCTTTTCATCCCTTGGCACTCGCAGGGGCGACGAGGTGCGCGTTTCAACGCCGGTGAGCATGGCGTCGTCCATCGCATAGCCCTCGATCTTGCGGTTGAACTCCGGCAGTGCCTCGCGCAGGGCCTCGATGGCGTAGTCGGGGAGGGCAGAGCTGAGGTCGGTGAGGGTCACGCCCGGCGCGTAAGACGGCGTAACGCTGCCGGTGCTGGTGCTGCTTCGGCCCTCCAGAAAATCGCCCAATCGCTGGCCTGGTGCGGCGAAGCTTTCGCCTCCCAGCTGATAGGCCCGGCTCTCCCAATGGCGTTGAAAGGCCACCCCCGCCAGGGGATCGCCGGGAAAGGCCCCAAAGGGCTCCACATCGCTGGGTTCAATGTTCACCACGATGCCGCTGTTGGCATTGCGCTCGTTGCGTGAGTGCTGACTCATGCCGTTGGTCACCACCCGCCCTGGTTCCGAGGTGGCGCCCACCACCAGCCCACCCGGACACATGCAGAAGCTGTAAACGCAGCGGCCGTTGCTGGCGTGATGCACCAGCTTGTATTCCGCTGCCCCTAGCTGGGGATGACCGGCGCAGCTCCCCCAGCGGGCTGCATCGATGATCGGTTGCGGGTGTTCGATGCGGAAGCCCACCGAGAAGGGTTTGCGCTCCATCGCCACCCCTTGCTCCTGGAGCATCGCGAAACTGTCGCGGGCGCTGTGCCCCACCGCCATCACCACCTGCTGGGCGGCGATGAAGTGCCCATCGCTCAGGGTTACGCCTCGCACGCTGTGATCCTTGGGATCGAGCTCGAGTCGATCCACACGGCTCTGGAAGCGGATCTCGCCTCCCAGGGCGGTGATCTGAGCCCGCAGCCCCCGCACCACCGTGGCCAACTTGAAGGTGCCGATATGGGGGCGATGCAACCACAGGATTTCCGAGTTGGCCCCTGCAGAGACCAACTCTTTGAGCACCTTGTGGCCTAGGTGGCGGGGATCGCGCACCTGGCTGTAAAGCTTGCCGTCGGAGAAGGTGCCCGCTCCGCCCTCGCCGAACTGCGCATTGGATTCGGGATTAAAGGGCTGTTTGCCCTGCCAGAACCCGAAGGTGTCGGCACTGCGTTCTTTCACGGCTTTGCCGCGCTCGAGTAGCAGAGGGCGCAACCCCATCTGCGCCAGCAGCAGCGCACAGAAGTATCCGCAGGGCCCGGCGCCTACCACCACAGGCCGCGGCAGCTGCGCCGTGGTGGGGGATTGCGCCACCAAGTGATAGGTGGTGTCTGGGGCCCGTTGCAAATGGGGATCGCGGGCGAAGCGTTTGAGCAGCCGGCTTTCCAGGCTCGCCTCCAGGCCGAATTCCAGGCTGTAGGCCAGCTGGATGTTGCTTTTGCGGCGCGCATCCACGCTGCGCTTCACCACCCTGGGGAGTTGCTGCAGCTGCTCGGGCTGCAGCTTCAGCCGGCGGCAGAGGGCTTCGCTGAGGTCCTCGGGCTCGTGGTCGAGCGGCAGCTTCAGTTCATTGAGCCGCAGCATCCGCTGATTCCCTGGCCTCTTCTGCATTCCAGCACCCGCGCCGCAGCGCTCCTTAGGGTCGTAGCCCTTGTTGCTGCCAGCGATGCACGCCACCTATTACGGGGCCAACGGCTGGTTGCTGGAGTTCGGCAGCCTGCGGGTGCTGGTGGATCCCTGGCTGCGAGGAGCGCTGCGCTTTCCGCCAGGGGCCTGGTTTTTCGAGGGGCAGTTGCCCGAAAGCCAGCCGGTGCCGCCCGATCTGGATCTGCTCTTGCTAACCCAGGGGCTCGACGACCATGCCCACCCCGACACGTTGCAGTTGCTGCCGCCGGCATTGCCGGTGGTGGGATCGCCCACCGCCGCCGCCAAGGCCCGCCAGCTGGGCTTCCAAACGGTGACAGCCCTCGCTCCAGGCGAACACTGCCAGCACGCTGAGCTATCGATCACGGCTACGCCGGGGGCACCGGTGCCCCAAGTGGAGAACGGCTACCTGCTGCAGCATCCAGCAGGCTCTCTCTATCTCGAACCCCATGGCTACCTGCCGGCTGATTTGCCGGCGCAGCCGCTGGATGCGGTGATCACGCCGGTGGTGGATCTGGGCTTGCCGGTTGCGGGAGCGTTTGTGCGCGGCCAAACCGTGCTACCCCAGTTGCTGGAGCGCTTTAGCCCGCGCACGGTGCTCTCCAGCACCACCGGTGGCGACGTGCAGTTCAGCGGCCTGCTGATGCGGCTCCTGTGGATGAAGGGCAGTTGCGCCGAGGCGGCCGAAGCGATGCCGGCCGGTAGCCGCTTGATCGATCCGCAGGTGGGTCTGCGCTACAGCCT
>JBIIDQ010000334.1:0-2724 GCA_044238295.1 Vulcanococcus sp. | reverse complement strand
GGTGAAAACTGTCCTGAAACTGGGGGATCCACGGGGTGTGCTGCTGTCTTGCTAAATGGCGCGACCGTGGTGATTGAGCTTGTTCAGCACGGAGATACGCGCAATCCGATCAATGCAGTCTTTCTAGGTTGAGGCCCTTGGTTTCGATCCGGTAGAACCAGGTGATGGCGGCACCCACGAGGGAGGTCATCGCCAGCAAGGGCAGCAACGTCTGGGTGCCCCAACGGCTGAGCAAGACCGGAAACAGAAAGGCCGTGAGTACGGCGCCCACCTTGCCGGCGGCAGCGGCGAGGCCGGCGCCTAAGCCCCGCAGCCGGGTGGGGAACACCTCCCCTGCGAGCAGATAGGTCTGGGAGTTGGGACCCAGGTTGGTCATGAATTGGAACAGCACAAAGCCCGCCACGATCAAGGGCAGGTTCTTGGCGGTGTCAGCGGAGCCGGCCCCAGCGGCTGCCAGGACCAGGCCTAGGGCACAGCCGATAAAGCCGAGGATTTGCAAGGGAATCCGCCCCCAGCGATCCGCCAACACGATCGCCACAGTGATCCCAACCAGGAAGGCCAGATCGATCAGGGCCGTGCCCCTGGCAGCGAGCAGATCATCACGGATGATGCTGACCACGTTGTGGTCACCCGATTGCATACCAAAGGCAGCGGCGATGATCACCGGCGTGAAGATGCCGATGCCGTAGGTGGAGAGGTCCTGGAGGAACCAGGGTAGGGACGCCAGGGTGGTGGCCTTCAGTAGCCGGCCTTGAAAGAGTTCTCGCCAGTCGGCGGGCTTGGAATGGTCGCGGATTGAACCATCAGCAGCGGGCTCCACCGCAAGGGCAACGTCATGGCGATTGAGCAAACGCTCGAGGTGGTTTTCTGCTTCCTCCACGTCGCCGCGGCTGATTAACCAGTGGCTGCTTTCGGGCAGAAACAGGCGGCCCCACACCACCAGCGCCACGGGCAACACCGGCATCAAATAAAAGATCCGCCAGGTTTCCAGGTCGGGGCGGCTGGCTAGCAGCACCGCCGCCAGGGCGGTTCCCACCACGGCCCCAACGGCCTGGAAGCTGAAGGCTCCGAGCACGAGCCGGCCCCGGATGCTGGCCGGAATGCTCTCGGAAATCACCAGGTGGGCCGTGGGGTAGTCGGCGCCCAAGGCCAGGCCGATCACAAACAGGCAGCCAACCAGCCAAGGGGTATTGGGGCTAAGCGCTGCGGCCACCAAACCAATCAGCAGCAACACCATTTCGGCGATGAACACCGGCTTGCGACCGTAGCGATCGGCCAGGCCGCCCAGGGTGAGGGCGCCGATCATGATCCCGAGCAGGGTGGCGGCGGTGACAAAGCCGCGATCGGTGGCGCCCATGTCGAACTGTTCGCTCACCAGGGGGAGGGCAATGCCGCCCATGAACACGATCAGCCCCTCAAAAAATTTACCCGCCGTCGCCAGGGACCACACCAGCCACTGCATGCTGGAGAGGGGCGGACCGGGCAATTCAGCGCCGTCTTGCCAGCGGGGCACCTCCTCGATATAGCTCTGGACGGTTTGCTGGCCCACAAGTCCTTTGCTGAGGAATTCAGTATGAAACAGCCGTTACTGGGATGTCCGTGTCCTGGGAAGCCTGGCGGGCGAGATGGGGCCAATCCAGTCGGGCAATAGAATGCCAACGGCCATGGCCGTTAGCCCCAGGGCGGCATGCATGGAGCCCAGGGGCAGGTAGCGAAACAGGAAACTGTCGTTGGCACCCATGCCCCAGACACTGCCCATGGCCATCAGCATCCCCAGGGGCAGCAGTTTGAAATCCTTGGCCTTGATGGGCACGGGAGCAAAGTCGCGGCGGAGGCCATGCACCAGGCCCATGCCCAAGGGAATCGGCAGGGCGTAGGCCGACATCGCTGTCAGAGGGGAGCCCCTGAGGCTCGCGCCGAGGGCTTTCGCCAGGTTGGATGGGTCCCACGGCAAGCCGCTGTGGTGCAACAGGCCCACCAGGATGCCGGTGGTGAGCATCAAGGCCCAGGCAACCGTTCCCTGCAGGCCAGGTTCGGATGGGTTGGGCATGAAGCGTTGCTGCTGCTGCCTAGCCCTGCCGTTGAGCACGAACAAAAGAACCCCAAGCCCCCCAAGCACGAGGCCCACCTCCAGGGGGGTTTGGTGATGACCCGGAATGGGAGATCCGCGCAACAGGGCGTACCCGAGAATCCAGCCTGCAATTGTGAACAGACGGCGCGATTCACCCTGGCAAAGGCCGTTGATCGTGCCCACAAAGCAGCCCCCATTGGCCCGTGCTGCCAGGCCAAACACCAGCCCTCCAAGGACCACCGCCAAGCGCGGGTTGTAGATGGGCATGGTTTCGCCGCCCCGCCATTGGGCGAGCACCAGCAAGCTGAGGGCGATCAAGAGACTGAGCCCCACCACACAACGGGCGGGCGAGAAGTTACCCGTGCGCACGCCAAGCACCCCACGCACCAGACAAAACTGGGTTAACGCAAACGCCATGCCCACCACCAGGATGGCCGCCAACGACAGAGCAGTGGTCAACATCGAACCCATGGGTTGATCAAGGGGGTGGCTAGCGGTTCCGCTAGGGCTAAACCTGCCACGGCTCCTACTCTGGCCCGATGGCTTTGGATCGCAACCACTGGCGCACGGCGAGCCTCTATGTGGGTTCGGTGGTGCTGGTGAATGTGGGTTTTTCCCTGTCCCCCCAGCTCGACTGGTTGTGGTCGTTGGGC
>JBIIDQ010000300.1:0-2732 GCA_044238295.1 Vulcanococcus sp. | reverse complement strand
TCCAGCGGGGGGTGAGTGCCGGCCTGGAGCGTTACTTGCAGGAGCGGCCGCTGTTTCGCGATTGCTGCCCTGAGCAGCAGCTGTTTGTGAATCCGATCTTCAATCTCCAGCGTTATGCGCCTGGCGAGGGTTTCAAGCGCTGGCACTGCGACTGGACGATCAGCGATGAAGCCACCGAGCCTGTGCACCGGGTGCTGGCCTGGATCCTCTATTGCAACAGCGTTGAGGAGGCTGGCACCGAGTTTCACTGGCAGGGGCATCACGAAGCGGCCGAACGCGGGAAACTCGTGATTTTTCCGGCCGGGCCCTCGCACATCCACCGCGGCCGGGTGAACCACATCGAAACCAAAACCATCGCCACCGGCTGGATCAACGCTGGCAGCCGCGAGCGCTACCTCAGTCGTTTGGCCGCTGGTTAATCCCTACCAGTTTCCGGCTCCTGCGCGGGCCATGGCAGCTCGTACTGCACCTGTTGCGGGAAGGGGATTTCGATCTGGTGGCGTTTGAAGGCATGCCAGATCGCCTGGTTCACCATGCTGCAGATTCCTCCGTTCTCCATGGGATTGGCGATCCAGAACCGCAGCGCATAGTCGATGGCAAAGTCGCCATAGCTGACGAGGAAGGCTTTCGGGGGCGGTTCAGGCAGCACCCCCGCAACCCCTCGGGCAGTGGCTTCCAGGAGCTCGATCACGATGGCGGGATCGTGGTGATAAGCCGCCCCCACGTTCACCTGGCTGCGGCGCATGCGGTCGCTGGCGGTGAAGCTGGTGGCGGCCTGGGTGAAGAACGTCTGATTGGGAATCAGCAGTTCAGCGTTGTCGCGGTCCCGCCAGAGCAGGGTGGCGCGCAGGCCCAGCTGTCTCACCTCGCATGGGTCGCCATCCAGCATCAGCACCTCTCCAGGCCGCACGGATCCCTCCACCAGCAGCCATAGGCCGCTCACGAAGTTGGAGAACACCTCCTTGACGCCGAAGCCCAGCCCCACCGACAGCCCACCCGCTACTGCGATCACCGCTGTGGTGTTGAGCCCCAGGTAGACGGCAACGCCCACCAGCCCCAGGCCCACAACCGTGTACCGCAGCATCAGTTCGCTGGCCTTGCGGCTGCCCTCGCTCATCCCCAGAGTCCGCTGCAGGAGCCATGCAACGCCTGCCGCCGGCGGTCCGCAGCCCACAAGCACGAGGTAGATCACCAGCAGGGCTTGAAAAGCCTGCTCAGTGGTCACCGTCACGCCGAACAATTGGCCCAGGGGAATCACCGCCAAATCCCGCAGGCTCTCGAATTCGCTAATCACCAGTAAGGCCGCCATCAGCAGATAGAGCGGCCGAAGCAGGCGCGTATCGAGGCGATGGAGCTCCTCATTTGGTAGCCAGCGCCTGAGCAGCCGCTGCAGTAAGCCCAGGCAGCTCCAGCCAAACCAGAGACCCGTCAGCAGTTCAGCCAAGCCATAGGGTTGATTGCAGGCGGCCAGCACGACGCACACCAACGCCAGGAGCGCTTGCCCCAGATGTGGGTAGGCCAGTGTTGGCAGACGCCCCAGCCAGCGCCGCTGCCGTGCCTGACGGCTTAGCACCAGCACCACCAGGCTCATCACTAATTGCAGCACCACCGCAGGCCGCTCGAGGAAGCCCAGCCAGCCCACCACCTCAAGGAACAGCTCGTTCATCGACGCGGCTCCAGCAGTCGCACCAGCTGGTCTGCGGCCACCTCAGGATTGGTCTCTCCGAACACCAGCTCCGTCAGCAGTGTCTGGATGCGGCCTCTCGACGGACCTCCCCGGTTGAGACGGGCAGCCAACTCATCGGCCTGGTGGCCCTGCTGGGCGGCCGTGGCCATCGTCTCCAGCACCTGGGAGCTCTTGACCGGCACGGTCACGAATCGATTCACCGGCAGCACCGTCTGTGAGCCCATGGTCAGCGTGCGCTGGGAGAGGGGATTGACGACGAACTGCACGAAGCTCAGAGCTCGCTGCCGTCCGATGGCGCTGGAGCGGCGCCCCAGCGCGAGAACACGAACTTTGTTGATCGGGGAGGCAATGAATCCATTAGCCCCGTTGGGTAGTGGTGCGATGCCTAGGTTGTTGCCGAACTTTTTGCGCAGCGGGGGCACGTTGATGCTCCGGCACGGAATCCAGGACAGCCGGCCGGCCCTGAACTCGTTATCAGCTGCTATCTGGTTGGGAAAGAAATTGATGTCCTGCTGACCGCTGGCCTGCTGCAGCCAGCGCAGCCAACCCACCAGGGCTGAGCGCTCTGCTGCACCGAGCTTTTGGCCAGTCACGATCTGGGTTAAGGCCGGTACGGCTCCAAGGCTGCCTGCCGTCCAAAACAGGTTGCTGGGTTCCACTGTCAATCCCACTGTTTGGCCAGAGGCGCTCGCCGCGGCTAAGGCCTCGAGGTTCCGGGGAGGCCTCGGCATGCGGCGGCGGTCAAAGCAGCTGATTTCGGTCTGCAACAACACCGGCAAACCTGCCAGCTGCTCTTTGGCATTGCGCACCCGATTCAACGTGGCCGGCTCGAAGTTATGGAGCAGCGCGGGGTTGGCGGGATAGGGATCCACCAGGCCATCCTCCAGCAGCTTCTGCGCTGTGTAACCGCTCACCAGCAGCAGGTCGGGCTGCAGGCCCGATCGGCTGCGCCGTTGGATTGCCGAGATCAGGGTCTCTTCTGGATAGAGCCCCACATCGACTCTTGTGTTGGGGTACAGCTGCCGAAATTCCGTCAGCAGGGTTT
>JBIIDQ010000299.1:0-2736 GCA_044238295.1 Vulcanococcus sp. | reverse complement strand
TCTGAATCGATAAAAAGAGCATTGAATTCAACGCGTTCATCAAGTGCGAATAGCTGATGTCCCTAGGTCCCAAGCAGGCGCTGCCACCTCCCAATGTGCATTGGTCTTCTCGTTGCGTAAGCGATCGCCTTGGTGTTGTTGATGTGAAGGCGTGTTTCTCGCTATTACGCTTTCCCGCTACCTCAGTCATGACCGATCAGTTCTCGCTCATTGAGTCAGGAGAGGTCAATACTGCTTGGCCGTCCTATGTGCGATGCACATGGGTGGCACTCCTCTGAACATAGCCCACCCCATTAGCCTCAAAATCCTCGGCATAACAAGGTTTTCTGTGCTCTTCTGTGATCAGGTGCGTGAAGCATCAGGTCGATTCTTTGTGACGCAATTCACCATGTCTCTGAGAGGCTCCAGCTCTTGGATTAGGAATAGGCTGAGTGCTGAACCATCAGCGTTCCACCTGTTGAGTCCCTGATCGCTGTGTGTTACAGAGCCTGAATATTCCGTCTGGGCGCCAGATTATGCCTTCTAATGGCGGTACTGCTAACGGCTTTTGGGTGTTTCGTTATCAGCATCAATTCAGGCTTGACCGCTTCTTTAATCCCGGGGCGGTAGCTCTCTCCCTGCTGATTGCATCAGCTGGACTAGCTGGCCAATCGGCTGTGGCTCAGCCGCAGATCTATCTCCCGCCCTTCTACTCAGCTACTGACGCCCTCGATCCCAGCCGGAAGCCTCTGGGTGCGGTTCTTGCGTCCGAGCCCGTCGACAGCACTGTGCCAGGCAACAAAGCATGGCGCATCGCTTACATCTCATCGGACACCAACGGCAAAAGGAACGTCACCACTGGCTTAATCGTCGTTCCTGATGGTCCGGTTCCTTTAGCTGGCCGCCCCATCGTGGCTTGGGCACATGGCACCACCGGCACTGCCCGTCGGTGTGGACCTTCACAAATGCCCCAGCCTGCGCAGCCGCTGAACCAATACTTGCTGCCCTCGGGAACCAGCTACAGCGACTTCGGCCTTCCAGCCATGCAGGCCCTGCTCAAGCGGGGTTACGTCATCGTGGCCACCGATTACCAGGGGCTTGGTGGTCCCGGTGTGCACCACTACGCCGTGGCAAGCACTAACGGTCGTGATGTGATCGATTCCGTGCGGGCCGCTCACAATTTCAAGCCGGCTCAGGCAGGTACCCAAGCCGTGATCTATGGCTGGAGCCAGGGTGGCGGCGCTGTGTTGGCCGCTGCTGGCGAGGGCGACTACATGAAAGCTACGGCTGGTGGAGCGGCCGTCACGCTGTTAGGCACCGTTGCGATGGCGCCCGAGGATCTTGGAATCGTTCTGCCTGCCAACATCGCCACAGAACCAGAGGCCCAGAAGGTGGTCAGCACCTTCAATCGTGATCTGATCAAGGGGAACCTGGATCACCTGGCGATGCTGTACTGGGGCCAAATGGCTGCTCAGGACAATATTCGGTTAACCGATGTGTTTAGTGACAGTGCTGTAACAGTGGTGAGCTCACTGATGCAGAACAAATGCATCCATGAACTCAGCGCCTCGTTGGATTACACCTATGGCCAGTCGGCTGCATCGGTTTTAAGGCCGATGCCTCGAAACGCGCTTGCCATTTTGCGGGGTATGAAGCAGTTTTCACCCAGCCTGAATCCTCTTGCCCCGGTAGCGATCTACTACGGTAACAATGACGTGACGGTACCTCACATCATGCACAAGTTGTACTGGGAGCAAGCCTGCAAAAACGGAGCGAAGGTGAGCCGTCAGCAATTACCCGGGAACAACACCCACTTCAGTACACCCGGGGCTGCCGAACCGCTTTATCTCCCCTGGATTACAGACAGATTCGCCGGCAAGCCTGTCCCTAACGGATGCCCGACTAGCTCATAACTATCGCCATGGTTGCAATCCAATCATGGCGATCTCTACTCAGTGGTCTAACGCAGTTCACTCCTGAGAATTCAGTTCTCCTGGACGGCTTGTTGGTTGTAGTTCTTTTGGTGAGTTCGACGGGTCAGGTCAGTCGCGCCGCATTCCTTCCCCGCGCCAGACCAGATCCCCATCAAGGTCAGGCTCTTCACCGCTTGGATGCCTCGTCGGCGACCAGGGCTCGCTTGGCCGATGAACCCCAACCGCCGATTACACGATGAGCGATAGACGCCGCAGCGGCTTGGCGGTGCCCTTCCTGGGCGTTATCGCCAGCCTGCAATTGATCGATCCCGTCGTGGCTAACACCGCACTGGTGAAGGCCAGTCAGGCCCTGGAGATGCATGGCGCCACGTTGGCGCTGGCCGCAAGCATCTCCACCCTGGCTCAAGCAGCCACTGTGCTGTTGCTGGGCTTTCTGGGAGATCGCTTCAGGCGGCGGCAGGTGTTGATGGGCGCCTTGGTGTTGTCGATCGCTGGCGATGGGATTGCTATAGCGGCCCACCATGCAGGCCTCTTTCTGTTGGGCCGGGCTTTGGCGGGCATCGCTGTAGGCGGTGTGCTCGTGCTGTCGTTTGCGGCTGTGCGTTGCGTGAGCCAGTCCAACCAACTGGGTAAGGCTTTGGGCGTGTGGAATCTGCTGATCCTCGCCACCTTCCTTGCCGGCTCACTGTTGGGTGGACTGTTGGCCGACAGCAGTTGGCGCCTAGCTCTGGCCCTGGTGCCCCTGATGGCACTGATCTGTCTGCCGTTGCTGCCAGCGCTGTTGCCAGAGATGCCAGCCAACCCGGAGCTCAGAGCCGATTGG
>JBIIDQ010000298.1:0-2741 GCA_044238295.1 Vulcanococcus sp. | reverse complement strand
TCGGTCAGGCCAGTTGGAACACCCTCAAACAACTGGTTCGCGAATGGGGCTTAGAGGATCCCGCTCGCCCCGAAGGACTTGTGCTGCGCACCAAGGCTGACTGCCTGCGGATCTGCGTCGAAGGACCAGTGCTGTTGATCTGGCCGGAGGGAATCGTGTATGGCGGTGTATCCCCCGAGCGAATCGAACGGATCCTGCGGGAGCACGTGATCGGGGCGAGGCCCATTGAGCCTTGGATCATCAAGCGGATGCCGTTCAGCAGTGCCACGTCCCGCCCTTCACAGAGCTGACGCCTGATCAAGCAGCAAACGATTGAACCAGCGAGCGGTGAGCTGATCGCCCCAGTTCCCAGGTTCGTCGCTCAAACCATCGCTGCGCGCATGGAAACCGTTATGGCCGCCAGCATCCGTCAGCACCACCTCCACCCCGGAGAGCTCTAAAGCGGCCAACTCTTGAGCGGCTCCAACCGGCACCCAAGGGTCATCGATGGCGTGCACCACGAGCGTGGGCGGAAGCAGCGATGAGAGCGGGGATCGCGCGCCGAGCTGGGGATCAGCGGCATAGGCCTGCAGCCGCTGCAGCGGGCTGGCTTCGCAGTAGTAGTGATCCACCGAGCGATAGCCCCAACGCGGTGCGGTGATGGCGTCATCAAAGGCGCGGATGCTGTCGATCGGTCCCAGAGGGCCGCGGCCGGTGAGCGCCTCGCGCTCCTCCTCACTCACCCCAAAGGGATCGGCGAGGGTCTGGGCCACCAAGCGCTGCAGTAACCAGCGTTTGTAGATGCGGTTGCGGGGCCGCTCAATCTGAGCAGAGCAGGCGGCTAGATCCAGCGGTGAGCTGATCGTCACCAACCCATCCAGCAGGCCGGGGCTCGAGAGCAAAGCATTCAGCAGCTTGGTGCCACCCAGGGAGATACCCATGCCCAGCAGGGGCTGCCCCGCCGCGAGCGCGCGGGCCTGGGCTAGGGCAGGCAACAGATCGCTGTTGCAGCTGGCGGCATACGTACCGCGGGCCAAGGTCCGCCCGGGGCCAGCACCCCGCATGTTGAGCCGCAGCACAGCAAAACCCGCCCGCTGCAGGGTGACCCCCATCCGTCGCAAACCGCTGCGGCAGCTGCTGCCGCCCAGGCCGTGCATCAAGAGCACCAGTGCACGAGGTGCGCCATCCCGCAGGGGCGGGTCGAGCAGGGCCACCAACTGATCGCCGCCGCCCACCGAAATATGCACAGGGGTACCGCGCTCAGGGGGCAGCGGAACAGGGCGCAAGGTGTCGCGCAGGGTTTGCAGATCTCCGTTGAGCCAGGGCCACCGCGGCCGAAAGGGCTCGAGCCCCAAGGCCGCGGGCAGGCTGGATTCAGGCAGCGACTTTTCCGACACCCTGACTGCGCAACTCCGTGCAGAGCTGCTGCAGCACCGCCTTGGCATCGCCAAACACCATGGCTGTCTGGGGCAGCTCGAACAGGCCATTTTTAATGCCTGCGTACCCGGCGCCCAGGCTGCGCTTCACCACAAACACCTGCCTGGACTGGTCCACCTCGAGCACAGGCATGCCATAGAGGGGACTGGTGCTGTCGTTTTTGGCGTCGGGATTCACCACGTCATTGGCGCCGAGCACGATCACCACATCGGTGCGCGGGAACTCGGGATTCACCGTGTCCATCTCGAGCAGCTGCTCGTAGGGCACATCAGCTTCCGCGAGCAGCACATTCATGTGGCCGGGCATACGGCCCGCCACAGGGTGGATGGCGTAGCTCACCTCGGAACCATTGGCCTCCAGCAGCTTGGACAGCTCCCGCAGGGCGTGCTGGGCCTGGGCTACCGCGAGGCCATACCCAGGCACGAACACCACCCGCTCGGCGTTCTCCAGGGCCATGGCGCACTCCTCGGCGCTGCAGCTCACGATGCGGCTGTAGCCCGCCTCGTCGCCACCGCCACCAACAGGCGCGCTGCCGCCTAGGGCCCCACCAAACAACACGCTCACGAGGGAGCGATTCATGCCGGTGCACATCACCTGGGTGAGGATCAGACCCGCGGCACCCACCATGGCGCCGGCCACAATCAGCAGCTGACTACCCACCACAAAACCGGCAGCCGCAGCGGCAACACCGGAATAGGAGTTCAGCAGCGAGATCACCACCGGCATGTCAGCCCCGCCGATGGGCAGGGTGACCCCGATGCCCAGAAGGGTGGAGGCCACCAGTAAGAGCCAGAGGGGCAAACCGGTGGGATCAGCCGGAAGCGCGAAGCCAGCCACCACGGCCATCAAGGCCAAAACGATGTTCACCGCGTGGCGGATTCCGCTCTGGGTCCAGCCAGGGGTGCCGAGCCAGCCCTGCAACTTGCCCATGGCTGCAATGGAGCCGCTGAAGGTGATCGCACCCACGAACACCGAGATCACGATCGAGATGATCGACACGAGATCGGCTTCAGCACTGTCGTAGAGGGCGACCGCCAGGGCCACCAACAGAGAAGCCATGCCGCCGCAGCCGTTAAACAGGGCCACGGTTTCGGGCATGGCCGTCATCGGCACACGACGCGCTGTGATCAGGCCCAGTAGGCCGCCAGCAGCGCTGCCGATCGCAATCCAAAGCCAGGCGATCGGATCCGGCTGCACCTGCAGCAGCAAGCCGACCACAGCCAGCCCCATGGCGAGAGCCGCCAGACCATTAGCCGAGCGGGCGGAACGCACGGTTGAAAGGCCCTTGAGACCCAGGGCCAGCAGTAACACCGCCAGCAGGTCAA
>JBIIDQ010000296.1:0-2754 GCA_044238295.1 Vulcanococcus sp. | reverse complement strand
TCCACCGCCGGCAGCATGAGTGGTTCGCCTGTACCATTGAGTCAGTGTTGGCGCCGCTGGCGCAGTTCTGATGGGTATTGCGCAAACCAAGAATTTGCAGCGCCGCCTCGGTGTGTTGGAGCAAGAGGCGGTCGATGAGATCACGCGGGCTTGTGGAAACGAGCTTTGGCAGAGCGTGGGCTTCGATGCGCTCGACAGCCTCACCGATCCTGATCGTCGTGCTCGGGCCAACTACTACTACGGCCAGTTGCAGGTGGTGAGAGAGTTAAAAGACGTGATGGGGTGAGATCCCATCGATTGCCTAGTTGCGGCAACACGTTGAGGTTGACCTGGAGTTGTGTTTCCTCGTGCCTTGGCTAGTGATCGAATCGCTCCAGCAGGGGTGATGAATGTTGATCGGTAGAGCCCCTTCATTCGCTTCGAGTGGATCTCCAGCTTTCCCAGGGCACCCTGACGTGCATTTGTTGTTGGCGCTCCATGAATAGCTTTGCTCAGCATCAGCGGTGCGTTCTGATTGCACCCACTGATGATCGTCTTCATGGAGGCCAATTGGTTCCAGTGCTGTTTCAGTAAAACAACATCAGCACCAAGCCTGCTGCTGAGCTAGCCATGCCGCCGTACTGACCCGGGCTTACTTTCTTCCACTCGTTGAGTGCAATTAAACCCACCAGCATCGTGCCAAGAAGATTCATACAATTGATGCTACCCGATCCAATTGCCAAGCCAATCTTTGCATTCACAATGCCGAAAACCATGTAAGTTAGAGGTGGCAAGATGCATAGCAGAATGGTTGCTCCGCGTTGATGAAGGCGGGAGAAGTCTGCTTCGAGAGCCTGCTCCACCTCGTCGCATGGTGCCCCAGTGAACAGCATCAATACAATTCCGATGATGGCGCAGAGCATTCCCACGTATTGCTGTGTGGAAATTCTTTCCCATTCAGAAAAGAAAATAATACCCACAATCATGGCGGACACGACATTTCCCGCATTAATCACCGACGATCCGACGGCTAATCCGGTATCTCGCGTGACGCGCCCAAACAAGAAGTAGGCAGCTGGTGTGCTGATGATGATTCCCAGTAATGGCCAGAAGCTCATTGTGAGACCCCACATCTTGCTGAGTGAATCGCAGATTGTGAAAATAAGAATACTTAGTGCAATCCAAGCAAAGCGACGATTTAAATCGCACTGCTTGCGCCCTGCCTGAACCTTGCTTAAGGAATCGCAAAGCGTAAAAAGCGTGGCGCAGATCACCACCAGCAAAAAAGTGAAAGATGTCATTCTTTGGTCCTGGTCCTGGTTATGTCTTTAAGGCTAGTGCGGAAAAATAATCGCGCAAGAACTCTTGGTATTGGCTCCAGAGCTTTGCGTGCACTGCTCGTGCCAGCGTCGCAGCGATGCTCTCGCCTGGCTCACCCATGTCGAGGAGCAGCAGGCTTGGGTTCTTGGCTCACTGGTCGTGGTGTGGTCGGGCTGGTCAGCTCATGCATGGCAGCGTCGCTGCTGTCCTGCAGGCAACCGCCATGGTTGAACAGAAAATCCCAATGGGCTGGAGCCTTCGAGTTGCCAGGGTTGTTCTGTTCTTTGTGCTGAGAGTCGGCCGATCCCGCTGTGTGATGTTTGATTCTTTCGGCTTGGCGGGTAAGGGCTGCTAAGGCTTTGGCAGCGGCTTACTTACGAATAGTGTCGTTCAGGATGGCCGGATGAGCCAAGGCTAGATGCACATGCAAGCATTGGCGAATTGTAAGAATATTGGCCTAATGATTAAAAACACCCCGTCCAAAATGAAGGCTTATCCAAGAAAAGATTGCTCGCCTATCTTCGCTGTTGCGAGTGCGTGCCTTGCTGTTGGCCTCTCTGTTGCGGTCCCTTCCAGTCGTGTCGAAGCTGGTGATTCATTGACTGAATTCCAATCCGTTGGAATGAGGTATATCGGAACCTGGGTCGGCTCTGGGGTGTACTCAACGGATTTCCCGGGAGTTGCCAAGAAAGGTGATCAATTCACCTCCACGTCAACATGCAGCTGGACCGCAGCACGCTCGGCCATTCTGTGCCAGGGAGTTGAGGGAATCGAAAGGAAAGAAAATGGTGTGCAACTGATTTATTGGGATCCGGCCAGGAAAAAGCTTCGCATGACACTGGTTGATTCTGGTGGAAGCTTTGACCAGGGAACCGGCTCAATCGAAGCAGATAAAGTGGTCTGGAAAAGTGTTGGAAAGTTTGCGGATGGTCGTCCAGTCAGGTTTGAGTGGACAACCACTTTCAGTAACAATGGCAATACGCAGGTCCACTCAGGATTTGTGACAGTCGACGGTGCAAAGAGCAATTTCTCCTATGCCGTTAAGCGAGCCACCAAGTAGAGGTGATGTTGGGGGTTGGCAGCTGGTTGTGTGTGAGTTGCCGCCCACTCACAGCTGAGGCCAAGCCTCCTTATCTGCCGCCACCGCCGCGGCCTGACTTTCCGCCTCCGGCCCGGCCTCCCCGCCCAGGGGAGTGCCGTGCGGCGGCGTTGTGTTGATTGGCTGGTCTCGCTCGCTGGAGCAGAGCCTGCAGGCGCTGCTCTTCCTCTGCATCCACCGATCGCCATTGGCCCGGTGCCAGGCCATCCAGGGTGAGTGGCGCTTTGCCATCCATCAAGTCGATCGCCACCCGCACCAGTCGCAGGGTGGGTAGCCCCACGGCGGCGGTCATCCGCCGGACTTGCCGATTGCGCCCCTCGCGTAGCTCGATCTCCAGCCAACTGGTGGGGATGTTC
>JBIIDQ010000297.1:0-2754 GCA_044238295.1 Vulcanococcus sp. | reverse complement strand
TGGCTGATCTCCCGCCAGCGCTACTGGGGCTGCCCGATCCCGGTGATCCACTGCGACAGCTGCGGCGTGGTGCCCGTGCCCGCCGATCAGCTGCCGGTGGAACTGCCCAAGGGCGCCAGCCTCGCTGGCAAGGGCGGTTCACCCCTAGCGCAGCTGGAGAGCTGGGTGAACGTGAGCTGCCCCTGCTGCGGCAAACCCGCCAAGCGGGAGACCGACACCATGGACACCTTCATGTGCTCCAGCTGGTACTACCTGCGCTACAGCGACGCCAGCAACACCGATCTCCCCTTCAGCAAGGAGGCAGTGAACAACTGGCTGCCCGTGGATCAGTACGTGGGCGGGATCGAGCACGCGATCCTGCACCTGCTCTACTCGCGCTTTTTCACCAAAGTGCTGCGCGATCGCGGCCTGCTCAGCTTCGATGAACCGTTCCAGCGCCTGCTCACCCAGGGCATGGTGCAGGGCATCACCTACAAGAACCCCCACACCGGCAAATACATCGCTCCGGCGGATGTCGCCGATCCCACCGATCCCCGCGATCCAGCCACTGGCGAGGTGCTGGAGACGTTCTACGAAAAGATGTCGAAGTCGAAGTACAACGGCGTGGATCCGGCCGTTGTGATCGACAAGTACGGCGCCGATACGGCCCGCATGTTCATCCTGTTCAAGGCTCCCCCCGAGAAGGATCTCGAATGGGATGACGCCGATGTGGAAGGGCAGTTCCGCTTCCTGCAGCGCCTTTGGCGCCTAGTGGATGGAGCTTGCGAGCGCGGCCTCAGCTTGGCGGCTGGTGCTGGCGGCCCTGAGGCTGTGGCCGATGCACTGGCGGATGCAACCGCTGCGGGTGGGTTAAACCCTGCCGAACAGGAACTGCGCCGTGCCGTGCACACCGCTATCACCGAGATCAGCGATGACCTTGATGGCGACTATCAGTTCAACACCGCCGTGTCGGAACTGATGAAGCTCAGCAACGCGATGGGCACCCACCTGGATGCCAGCGGCGAGGTGTTCGCTTGCGAAGCGCTGCGCAATCTGTTGATCCTGCTGGCGCCCTTCGCGCCCCACCTGGCCGAGGAGCTGTGGCTGAAGCTCGGCGGCCGCAACGCCGGCGATGCCTTGGCCAATAGCAGTATCCACGCCCAGCAATGGCCCGTGGCTGATGCCAGCGCCCTGGTGCGCGACACCGTGCCGTTGGTGATTCAGATCAAAGGAAAGGTGCGCGGCAACCTCGAGGTGCCCGCCGACGCCGACAAAGCCACCCTCGAAAAGCTGGCTCTCGAGAGCGACATCGCCGCCAAGTGGCTGGAGGGCAAAGCCCCCAGCCGCGTGATCGTGGTGCCAGGCAAGTTGGTGAACCTAGTCCCGTAATCAGGCGGTGCCCCGAGGCCTCGCCTCAGTCGTGGGTGAACACCAGCGACTCGGGCTTACCCCAATCGCCGCGCGCATCGATGTGACGGCGATTGGCGCACAGGTGGCGCAGGATCCAATAGAGCGGCTCTGGTGAAGGCAAGCCCATCAGCTCCTGCAGCTCCGCCAGGGTGTGCTCACGCTTGTGCCCCATCGCCTGCTCCAGGCGCGCCTGTAGATCGAGCAGCGCAGCGGCGGCTTTCTTGCCGGCCTCCACGCCGGGCTGGTGGTAGGCGTTGATGTTCACCAGCTCGCCGTAGTAGCCCACGGCGCGCTCAAACAACGCGATCAGCGCGCCGAGGCTGCGGGCGTCCAACTTCTGCATCGTGATGCTGAGGTTGAAGCGACCTTCATCGGTGAGGGCTGAACGGGTGCCCTGCAGGAAGCCGTCGAGGAAGTCGCCGGGGTTCTCGCCTTCGAGGGGAGGAATGTCGCCGGGATCCTCGAGCACCTCGATGAAGGTCACGAAGTAGTTGTCCACGCCATCGCGCAGTTGCTGCACGTAGGCGTGTTGATCGGTGGAGCCCTTGTTGCCGTACACGGCGATGCCCTGATGCACCACGTTGCCGTCGCGATCGAGCTTCTTGCCGAGGCTCTCCATCACCAGCTGCTGCAGGTAACGGCTGAACACCTCCAGACGATCTCGGTAAGGGAGCACCACCATGTCGCGCTGTCCCTTGCCACCACCAGCGGCATACCAGGCCGCCGCCAGCAGGGCGGCCGGATTGCTGTCGAGGGTCGTGGCCGAGCGGGTCACCTGATCCATCTCGCCGGCGCCGGCCAGGAAGGCTCGGATGTCGGAGCCGATCAGGACACCAGGAAGCAGGCCGACAGCGCTGGTGATGCTGGTGCGGCCCCCCACCCAATCGAACATGTCGAAGCGAGCCAGCCAGTCGCCCTGCTCCGCCTCCTGATCAAGGCGGCTTCCGAGCATGGTCACCGCCACGGCCTGCTTGATCCAGGTGCCGCCGGCGGCCTCCACGGCGCGGCGGGCCTGAAGCATGCCGATGTGAGGCTCCGGCGTGCCGCCGGACTTGCTCACCACGATCACCAGCGTGGTCTTGAGCCGCTCACCCAGGGAGGCGAGGGTGCGGCGCATGCCGTCGGGGTCGACGTTGTCGAAAAAGTGGAACGGCAGGCCAGCGCCGGGATCCTGAAGCGCTCGGATCATCAGCAGCGGGCCCAGGCCAGAGCCGCCGATGCCAATCCAGAGCACGTCGGTGAAGGAGGCACCGGCGGAGGGGCCAATCGAGCCGCTGAGCACATCGCTGCCGAAGGATTCGATGCGATCGATCTCTGCCTGGATGTGTGCCCCGCTGGCCGGATCCGGCGCGAGCTGGGGATTGC
>JBIIDQ010000036.1:0-9978 GCA_044238295.1 Vulcanococcus sp. | reverse complement strand
TACCTCACCAGCAACGACGCCGAGGCCCACGACGCACTGCTCTGCATCCTTACCGGCAAGCTCGTGACCGACGAGAAGCGCCTGCGCTACACCGGCACCGAATACATCAAGGGCGAGCAGGAGATGCTTGGCCTGTTTGCCGATCACCTCGAGCCTGAGGTGGTGGCTGAGGCTGTCGCTAACACCGCGCTGGTGGCCGAGAAGGTGGAGGACTACGACATCCTCGGCCGCTACCAGATGCCCCGCTTCCCGATTCCGGAGGGGCACACGCCTGTGAGCTATCTGCGTGAGGTGAGCGAGCAGGGGTTGCGTGCTCGCTTGCAGCTGCCGGAGGACGCCGCCTTCACGCCGGAGTACGGCGAGCGACTCACCTTTGAGCTGCAGGTGATGGAGCAGATGGGTTTCCCCACCTACTTCCTGGTGGTGTGGGATTACATCCGCTTCGCCCGTGAAAACGGGATCCCTGTGGGCCCTGGCCGTGGTTCGGCCGCCGGATCGCTGGTCGCCTACGCCCTGGGGATCACCAACATCGATCCGGTCACGAACGGCCTGCTGTTCGAGCGCTTCCTGAATCCGGAACGCAAATCGATGCCGGATATTGACACCGACTTCTGCATCGAGCGCCGCGGTGAGGTGATCGACTACGTCACCCGACGCTATGGCGAAGAGAAGGTGGCTCAGATCATCACCTTCAACCGCATGACCTCCAAAGCGGTGCTCAAGGATGTGGCTCGCGTGCTCGACATTCCCTACGGCGATGCCGACCGCCTCGCCAAGTTGATCCCGGTGGTGCGCGGTAAACCCGCCAAGCTCAAGGAGATGATCGGTGAGGAATCACCGGCGCCGGAATTCCGCGAGAAGTATCAGAACGACCCCCAGGTGAAGCGCTGGGTCGACATGGCCATGCGCATCGAAGGAACCAACAAAACTTTCGGTGTGCATGCAGCCGGTGTGGTGATTGCAGCCGATCCGCTCGATGAAGTGGTGCCGCTGCAGCGCAACAATGATGGCCAGGTGATCACCCAGTACTTCATGGAAGACGTGGAGTCGATGGGGCTCCTGAAGATGGACTTCCTCGGTCTTAAAAACCTCACCATGATCGATAAGACCATCGATCTGGTGGAGCAGAGCACCGGCCAGAAGGTGGATCCTGATGCTTTGCCGCTTGATGATCCCGGCACCTACGGTCTGCTGGCCCGCGGTGATCTAGAGGGCATCTTCCAGCTCGAATCCAGCGGCATGCGTCAGATCGTGCGCGATCTCAAACCCTCATCGCTGGAAGACATTTCCTCGATCCTGGCGCTCTATCGCCCGGGTCCGCTCGATGCCGGGCTGATCCCCAAGTTCATCAACCGCAAGCACGGCCGCGAGGCGATTGATTTCGCCCACGCCAAGCTCGAGCCGATCCTGCAGGAGACGTACGGGATCATGGTGTACCAGGAGCAGATCATGCGGATCGCGCAGGATCTTGCTGGCTATTCACTTGGAGAAGCTGATCTGCTTCGCCGGGCGATGGGCAAGAAGAAGAAGAGCGAGATGGAGAAGCACCAGAGCATCTTCGTGAAAGGTGCGACCGACCGAGGCGTTGATCCAAAGATCGCCGAATCACTGTTTGAGCAGATGGTGCTGTTCGCCGAATATTGCTTCAACAAGAGCCATTCCACCGCCTATGGCGCGGTGACCTATCAAACCGCCTACCTCAAGGCCCACTACCCAGTGGCCTATATGGCGGCGCTGCTCACGGTGAATGCCGGCACCACCGACAAGGTGCAGCGCTACATCTCCAATTGCAATGCCATGGGCATCGAGGTGATGCCGCCTGATGTGAATGCTTCGGGGATCGACTTCACTCCTGTGGGTGATCGGATCCTGTTTGGCCTTTCAGCCGTGCGCAACCTCGGCGATGGCGCCATCCGGGCGTTGCTGGAGGCCCGCAGCAGCGATGGTCCTTTCTGCTCCCTGGCTGATCTGTGCGACCGGATCCCCGGCACCACGCTCAACCGCCGCTCGCTGGAATCGCTCATTCATTGCGGTGCCCTCGACGCGCTCGAGCCCAAGGCCAACCGTGCACAGCTGATGGCTGATCTCGATCTGATCGTGGATTGGGCCAGCTCCCGCGCCCGTGATCGCGCCAGTGGTCAGGGCAATCTGTTCGATCTGCTTGGCGGCGGTTCCGCCGATAGCGGTGCGGCCGAACCAGGCAGCGGTGATCTCAGCACGGCACCAAAAGCTGCCCCTGTGGCTGATTACCCCCCAACCGAAAAGCTGAGGCTTGAGAAGGAGTTGGTGGGCTTCTATCTCTCCGACCACCCACTGAAGCAGCTCACTCGACCGGTGCAGCTTCTTTCACCGGTTGGCTTAGGCAGCCTTGAGGAGCAGGCTGATAAAGCACGCGTCAGTGTGGTGGGCATGGTGTCTGCTTTACGGCCGGTGACCACCCGTAAGGGAGATCGCATGGCCGTGCTGCAGCTCGAAGACCTCAGTGGCAGCTGCGAAGCTGTTGTCTTCCCCAAAACCTACGCACGCTTAGCCGATCATCTGATGGTCGATGCCCGTCTGCTGATCTGGGCTTCGGTGGACCGCCGCGATGAGCAGGTGCAGCTGATTGTTGATGACTGCCGAGTGATCGACGAGCTCAAAGTGCTGGTGGTGGAGCTCCAGGGAGCGGAGGCCAGTGACATCGCCGTGCAGCACAAACTGCGGGAGTGCCTGAACCAACACCGCACGGAGAAAGACGAAGCCGGAGTGCGGGTGCCGGTGGTGGCCATGGTGCGCCACCACGAACAGACCCGGTTCGTGCGTTTGGGTCACCAGTTCTGTGTGCGCGACAGCGAGGCCGCACTGAGCAGCCTCACGGCTCAGGCCTTCCGCGCTCGACTTAGCTCGCCGCTGGTGGCCGCTTAATCGAACTGCGCAGCCTGCCGATGTTCAGGCCGATCTGCTCCAGTCCCAGCAGGCTTCCTGGGCCTGGTTCCCAGCTCGCCGAAAGCACCCCATAGCTCAGCCCCAACAGGCCCAACAGGAAAAAACCCCCGGAAGTCAGCAGGGTGACACCAGGGGGAATATCCATCACACCTCGACTCACCAGTAGATAGCTGCCGATGAAGGTGCCCATGCCCAGAACGGTGGGTGTACCGGTGGCGATGGCCACGCGGCGCGCCATGCGATTGGCCACGTAGCTGGGAATGGTTTGAGTTCGGCCGGGGGAGTTGTTGCTGCTGGGTTTTGCAGGAGCACTCGGGCTCATGCCACGAGCACTTGTATTACCCCCGCCCGCAGGGCGGGGGCGGTTCTTCCCCTTGCCTGCCATCGTCAGCCGCGGATGCCGAGCTTCTGGATCAAGGTGGCGTAGCGCTGCTCGCTGTTGCTGCGCAGGTAGCTCAGCAGGCGCTTGCGGCGACCAATCATCTTCAGCAGGCCCTGCCGTGATGAAAAGTCGTGAATGTTGTTCTGCAGGTGTCCGCTCAACTTGCTGATGCGCTCGCTCAGCATCGCCACCTGAACCTCAACAGAACCGGTGTCGGTGCCGTGGGTCTGATGAGCGTTGATCAGTTCTTGTTTCTTGGTGGTGTCGAGCGACATGCGCGGCGTCTGGCCCTGACGGTGCAAACAACCAACTTACCGCCTCATGGTCACCAACCCTTAGGCGGCCTGACCCCGTGACAGCCAGCGCAGGCTTTCCCTGAGCCAGTCATCGGCTTGTCCGCTCTCCAGGCCAGGGAGTGATGCGACTGCCCGCAGGGCTCGGTTGATCTCCAGCGCTTCGTAGCCAAGCGCTGTGAGGGTGAGGCTCACCTCCTGACGGACGTCGGCCTCAAGTTCCGCCTGATCGGCGCTCCCCCCCAGTTCAAGGTCAGCACGGTCCATCGGGTCGAGGTCAGCGGCGTAGCGCTCCTGCAGGCGCGTTCGCAGTTCCACCGCGAGCCGTTCGGCGGTGCGTTTGCCCACGCCTGGCGCCTGGCAGAGCAAGCGCAGGTCTGCCTGCACGATGGCCCGCACCAGCTCTTCGCAGCTCAGCTGTCCCAGCAAACCGAGGGCCATCTGCGGGCCCACACCGCTGACGGCTACCAGTTCCCGGAACAGATCCCGCTCGGCCCGGCTGGCAAATCCGTAAAGCGTCCAGCCGTCGTCGCGGATCACTTGGTGGATGTGCAGATCCAGCGCACTGCCGCTCTCCCCCAGGCGCTCCCATTGCCGTCTGGGTACCTGCACCTCGTAGCCAACCCCGCCGCACACCAGCAACAGCCCGCAGCGGCTGGTGTGTTGCCATCGCTCGGCGAGTTGCCCTTGCAGCCAGCCGATCATGGGAACACTTTCATTGCCACCCATGCTGCCCGGTCCGACAACCCCGTTCCTGTCGCTGCAGCCGCTGCGTCGGGTTCTGGCGCTGTTGCTGTGTCTGCTGCTCAGCTTCGGCCTCAGTGCCTGCAGCGGGGGGCAGCCCTCTCAGAAGGTGCTGCTTTCAGCGCTGGGCCTGCAGATCGATCTCACGCAGCGCTCCATCGCCGACGCCCTCAAGCTCTCCAATGCCGATGGCAAACCGCAGGTGAGCCGCGTGCGGGTGGAGTCACAACAGGCAATGGCCATCGGTGACAGCAAGGGCCTGCACTTCACCGGCCGTTTTGACTGGCGTTTGCCCGGAGATCCGATCCGGGTGGACAGTGCCTTTGATCTCTATCTGCAACGAGGTGAACGGGGCCAGAGCTGGCGGCTGGCACGCCCCACTGGCAGCAGCGATGGTGCCAATCAGGATTGGCTGATCGATCCGCTGCCCCTCAAGGGCGAGAGCGCTTGAGGCTGAGCAGCGTGGCTGCTAACACCAGCCCCGCGGCCAAGGCTGTATCGGGATCGAGGGCTTCTTGGAAGAACAGCCACCCCCATAGGGCTGCCAGAGGAACCTGCCCGTAGCTGAGGGCCGTCGCCCGTGCTGCTGGCATCCCCAGCAGGCCGTTGGTGACCCCCAGCTGTCCGAGTTGGGTGAACAGGCCAACGCCCACCAGTGCCAGCGCCTCCCAGGCCGTTGGCCAAACCGGCTGGAGTGCCACCAGGGGGGCCGTGAGCGCCAGGCCCACCAGCGGGAAATAAAACACGATCACCAGTGGGTGTTCGGTGCGCCCTAGAGCCCGCACACTCACATAAGCGCAGGCCGAGAGCACCGCGCCGCCGATCGCCAGCAAAACGCCCGCCAGAGGCAGCGGCCTGGCTTCCGTGCCCAGCAGCAGTTTGGCCAGAGGCCCCAGTAGGCCAGCCAGTTCTGTGGGATTGCTGAGCACCACAACAGCCAGCCATCCCAGCAAAGCCGCCAGCAGAATCCGCGGCCCCACCCGCTCGCGCAGCAACCACCAGGCCAGCAGTGCCGTGAAGGTGGGCTGCAAGTACTGCAGCACCGTGGCAGCCGTGAGCGGCAGCACCGCCAGGGCCGCGAACACGCACAGCAGCGCGCCGGTGCCGATCACTCCGCGCAGCACCAGCAGCCCCCGCCGCTGACCCCAGGGATCAAGCCCTGCTTGGCGCAGCATCACGATGCTCAGTAGCAGGCTCACTGCTGAGCGGGCCATCACCACCTCCGCTACCGGGATCCTGGCGCCTACCGCCTTCACGCACACGCCCATCAGGCTGAAACTGGCAGCGCTGGACAGCATCCACAGGGCAGCCCTGCCATCCTGAAGCCGCATCCGTGCGCGCAGCGTGTCCGCTCCTCGCCTCCACCCCCGCACGATCGAGGCCGTTAAGGAACGCGCTGACATCGTTGATGTGGTGGGCGAGCACGTGGTGCTCAAGAAGAAAGGCCGGGAATTCGTCGGCGTCTGTCCTTTCCACGACGACAAATCGCCGTCGATGACGGTGTCGCCAGCCAAGCAGTTCTACTACTGCTTTTCCTGTGGGGCCGGTGGCAATGCCATCAAGTTCCTGATGGAGCTGCAGCGCCTGAGTTTCAGCGATGTGGTGCTGGAGCTGGCGCGTAAATACCAGCTGCCGGTGGAAACCCTCGAGGGTCCCCAGCAGGAGCGCCTACGGCAGCAGCTCTCACGCCGAGATCAGCTTCATAAAGCTCTTGCCCTTGCTGCCGGATGGTTCCGCAGTCAGCTGCGTAGTCCAGAGGGGGCCGCTGCTCTGGCCTATCTGCGCGAGCAGCGGGGGCTGAGCGAAACCACGCTGGAAAGCTTTGGCCTCGGTTATGCGCCCGAGCGCTGGGATGGTCTGCTGAACCACCTTCAGCAGGTGGAAGGCCTTGCGCCAGAGCTGCTGGAAGCAGCCGGCTTGGTGGTGCCGCGCCGCGGCGGCGATGGTTTTTACGACCGCTTCCGCCACCGGGTGATGGTGCCGATCTGCGATCGCCAAGGCCGGATCATCGGTTTTGGTGGCCGCAGCCTCGATGGCGGCGAGCCGAAATATCTCAACTCTCCGGAAACGGAGGTGTTCGAGAAGGGCAAGCACCTTTTCGGCCTCGATAAGGCGGTGAACTCCATCCGCAAGGACGACCGAGCGGTGGTGGTGGAGGGTTACTTCGATGTGATCGCCCTCCACGCCGCCGGCATCACCAATGCGGTGGCGGCCCTGGGCACCGCCCTCAGCAGCCAACAGATCACCCAGCTCTGCCGCTGCTGCGACGGCAAGCGCCTGATTCTCAATTTCGATACCGATGGCGCCGGCGTGCGTGCCGCCCAGCGGGCCATCGGAGAGGTGGAGCAGCTGGCGCTGCAGGGCCAGCTGGAGCTGCGGGTGTTGCACTTGCCTGCGGGCAAGGACCCCGATGAATTCCTCAAGGAGCACGGAGCTGGTGAGTACCGCTCCCTGCTCGATCAGGCGCCGCTCTGGCTCGATTGGCAGATCGATCAGGTGCTGGAAGGCCGTGATCTGGCTCGCTCCGATCAGTTCCAGCAGTCGGTGAGCGAGCTGGTGATGCTGTTGGGCAAGCTGCCCGCCAGCGCCGTGCGCTCCCGCTACCTGCAGCAGGTGGCCGAGCGGCTCAGCGGTGGCCAGGCCCGGCTGGCTTTGCAACTCGAAGACGATCTGCGCCAGCAGGTGAAGGGCCAGCGCTGGCATGGTCGTTCTCAGCGCTGGGAGCAGCCCGGTGAGGCGGGTCTGCGGGAGCGGGCGGAGGCGGAGCTCCTGCGGCTGTACCTGCATTGCCCGATTCACCGCGGCGCCATCCGCGCTGAGCTGCGCCGCCGCGAGCTCGATGACTTCGCCATCGCCCACCACCGCCAGCTCTGGGCAGCGATCAGCTCCCTGGAGGAAGACAACCTCGGGGTTGGGCGGCTTGAGGCGATCAACCGCGGCGTTGATCCTGGCAGCGAACTGGCGGATCTTGATCTGCCGCGGCTGCTCTCCGATCAGTTACTGCTCAGCGACAGCGAGGCTCCATCCGATCTGCCCACGCGTCTGACGCCTCTGCTTGAGCCCTCTGATGTGCAGCGCTTGGCCTTGGCCAATCCGCTACTCCAGCTGCGCGGTGCCACTGCGGCCCTGGAGCGGCAGCGCAGCCTCAAACGTTGCCGCCATCTGTTGAACGCTTGGAGCGCTCAGCGGCTGGAAACTTTGGAGCGATGCATCGCGCGCCTGTTGGATGAGGGCCGCAACGCTGCGGCTGAGCCTGCCGCAGTCGCCTTGCCTCAACCTGCCGCCCTCGATATGGAAACACGTATCGATGCGATGTTTGCTGATCTCAACAGCGATGCGCTCCGTTTTCAGGAGCTGTATTACAACGAGCGACAGCACATCGCCTTTCTCGATGAGCAGCGGCGCGCTGGATTCGATGAGCTGATGCTGCAGCGTCCGGCTTCTGCGCCGGCCATGATCACTGCACCATCCACCGCTGCAGCACCATCCAGTGGTTGATGAGACACTGGTGCCTCACCCTCGAGTGCGCTTGTGATGCGATTGGCCACTGTTGACTCAGCGTCTCCCCTAATCGCTCTTGCCTCGGCCCTGCTTGTTGGTGCTGCTGTGGCGCCCGAATCAGCCCACGCCAACATGATGGAGCAGATCATCACCAGCAAGTGCGCTGAAGCGATGCAGGCTGACTTCCAAAAGGCGGGCAAAACTCCTCCGGCTGGCATGGTCTCGTTCACCTGCAGCTGCGTGGCCGACGGCATGCTTCGCAAGCGTCAGAGCCTTGAACAAGCCAAATCGTTCTGCGTGAAGCAAGCCACTGCGAAATACGGCCAGCCCTGATTCGCTAGCGGGCCCAGGCCGTGGGCAGATCGCCCAGTCGGGTGGTGGCGGCCCGTGATAGCTGCCCGCGCCGCATCGTCCAACTGGGCTGCAGCCCGCAGGCCGCCCATTGCACGGTGCCGCTGCCGTAGCGGCGATTGAGCTGATCAATGTTGTGCAGCAGCGTCTCGCGGCGCTGCTGCTGTTCATCGCTCAGGGGGGCTAGCAGGTGCTGCTGCAGTTGCTCCTCGCCCTGCAGTTCCTGCAGCAGCACACCCGCCTTGGCGAAGCGTTTCTGGGGTTTGTAGATCAGCGCCACCAGGGGTAAGGCCGCTTGCAGCAGTACGGCGGTGTCGTTGCTGGCCAGGGGCAGGGCGGCGCTGGCCGCCTGGCTGTAAAACCCTGGGCTGAAGGGACTGGTGCGAGCGAAGACCGTGAGCCGCCCACTCCGCTGCCGTTGGCGCCGCAGTTTCTCTGCCGCCCGCACCACATAGCTGGCCACCGCTTGGCGCAGTTCCAGTTCATCGGCAATCGTTCTGCTGAAGCTGCGGCTCACGCAGGTTTCCCGTTTGGCACTGGGGCCTTCCTCCAGCGGTAGGCAGCTCACCCCCTGCAATTCCAGCTGCAGCCGCAGACCGACGACTCCGGCCTTGGCCCGCAGTTCGCCACTGGCCATGTCGCGCAGTTGGCGGGCATTGGCGATGCCCCGCAGCCGGCACCAGCGGTTCAGCTGGCGCCCCACACCCCACAGCTCCTCCACCGGGGTTTGCTCCAGCCAGGGGTCGTGGCTGGGTTCAAGGCCCAGATCGAATACGCCAGCGTGGCGACGATCCCCCTTGGCGACCCGATTGGCGAGCTTCGCCAGCACCTTGCTGGGAGCCAGTCCGATCGCGATCGGGATCCCCAGGTTGTGGCGAATGCGGCTGCGTAGCTCTGTAGCCCAGCTGCGGAGCTCACCGTGCTGCGGTCGCGGCAGCCGGGCGAAGGCCTCATCGATCGAATACACCTCCAGCTCCGCCACGAACGGTTCGAGGCTGCTCATCAGTCGTTGACTCATGTCGCCGTAGAGGGCGTAGTTGGAGCTGCGCACCACCACGCCATGGCGGGCTAGCTGCTCGGCGATCTGGAAGTAGGGCTTGCCCATGCCGATACCCAGACGCCGCGCTTCGCTGCTGCGGGAGACAACGCAGCCGTCGTTGTTGGAGAGCACCACCACCGGCCGGCCGATCAGGGCTGGATCGAAGGCCTGCTCGCAGGAGGCATAGAAGTTGTTGGCGTCGATGAGGGCTAGCGCATCAGCCATGGCGTCCCAGGGGGTGGATCACGTGGATGGCCACGCCCCAGATCTGCACGTCACCGCACTGATGCAGCTCCAGCGGCGGATAGGCGCTGTTGGCGGCCTCCAGCCGCAGCCGGCCGCGATGCCGGGCCAGGCGCTTGAGGGTGAAGGCGCCATCGAGCACCGCCACCACCACCTGGCCGGGTCGGGCTTCCAGGCTGCGGTCCACCACCAGAAGATCACCGTCCTGGATGCCGGCCTCCACCATCGAATCGCCGCTCACCCGCAGGAAGAAGGTGCTGCTGGGGTGGCGGATCAGCACCTCGTTGAGGTCGATGCCCACATCGATGTAGTCGTCGGCGGGGCTGGGGAAGCCGGCGGCCACGGTGCTGGAAGCCAAAGGCAGCCGCAGTGGAGTGCGTTCTGCCCGCAGGGATCCGATGGGCAGGCCAGAGGACCGCGGGGACACAGGCGACACCAAACAGCTGCCCGCAGACTAGTTCAGGTGTACTGGCTTCGGAGTGCTGGTTGAGGTGCGTTGG
>JBIIDQ010000295.1:0-2776 GCA_044238295.1 Vulcanococcus sp. | reverse complement strand
GGCCAAGGCCAACGCCGATGTGATTCAGATCTCCGGCCACGACGGCGGCACCGGCGCCTCACCGCTGAGCTCGATCAAGCATGCCGGCGGCCCCTGGGAGCTCGGCCTCACCGAGGTTCACCGCGCCCTGCTGGAGAACGGCCTGCGCGATCGCGTGCTGCTGCGCGCCGACGGCGGCCTCAAAACCGGCTGGGACGTGATCATCGCCGCCCTGCTTGGTGCTGAGGAATACGGCTTCGGCTCGATCGCGATGATCGCCGAGGGCTGCATCATGGCCCGCGTTTGCCACACCAATAATTGCCCGGTGGGTGTGGCCACCCAGAAGGAAGCCCTGCGCAAGCGCTTCACCGGCATCCCCGAGCACGTGGTGAACTTCTTCCTGTTCGTGGCGGAAGAGGTGCGTCAGCTCCTGAGCGTGCTGGGCGTGGCCCGCCTTGAGGATCTGATCGGTTGCACCGAGCTGCTGCAGCCCCGCGCTGTGCAGCTGGCTAAAACCAAAGCAATCGATCTCTCCTGCCTGCTCGATCCGATCCCGCAGGCGGCTGATCGCAGCTGGCTCCAGCACGACGCTGAAGCCCACAGCAATGGCCCCATCCTCGAAGACCAACTGCTTGCCGATGCCGAGCTGGTGGCCGCGATCGCGGGCCACGGCCGCCTGGCCCGCACCCTGCCGATCATCAACACCGATCGCAGCGTCTGCGCCCGCCTTGGTGGTGAGATCGCAGCCCGCCATGGCAACACCGGCTTCCAGGGCCAGCTGGATCTCACCTACGAAGGTGCTGCCGGCCAGAGCTTCGGGGCTTTCACCGTGCAGGGCATGAATGTGCGCCTGGTGGGCGAAGCCAACGACTACGTGGGTAAGGGCATCAACGGTGGCCGCATCACCGTGGTGCCCCCGGCCGGTGGCCGTGATCCCGGCAGCCAGGTGATCCTGGGCAACACCTGCCTCTACGGCGCCACCGGCGGTGAGCTGTTCGCCCTCGGCCGCGCCGGTGAGCGTTTCGCTGTGCGTAACAGCGGTGCCCACACCGTTGTGGAAGGAGCCGGCGACCACTGCTGCGAATACATGACCGGCGGTGTGGTGGTGGTGCTCGGCAGCACCGGCCGCAACGTGGCCGCCGGCATGACAGGTGGTGTGGCCTTCCTGCTCGATGAGACCGGTGGCCTGCGCGAGCGGGTGAACCCCGAGATCGTGGCGATCTGCGAGCTCACTACTCCCGAGCAGGAAGCGCTGCTCAAGCCGCTGCTGGAAGCCCACCTCGAGGCCACCGGCAGCAGCAAGGCCGCGGCGATCCTGGCCGATTGGAGCAGCTGGAAGTCCCGCTTCAAGCTGCTGGTGCCCCCCAGCGAGAAGGCCAATGTGGGTCTGGCTGAGCGCGAGGCGGTGGCGGCCTGATCGGTTAGCCGGCGCTTCGGTTCGGTTCACGCTCCCGCCGGCCGGTTCGCCCCACCGGGGGGTTCGGTTGGACCGATCGGCGTGCCCGGCTGGGCTGCATAGCTTGCCTGCAACCGCACCGGCAGCCATGCCTCCCGAGTTCGCCCAGCAGATCCAGCAGCTGTTTGCCCGCCAGATGGCGGTGGCCTTCCTTGAGCACTGCGCTCAGCTTCCGGCTCCTGTGAGCCTGGTGAATGCCCGTATTGACGAGCTGGCCGCCGGCCCATTGGCCGTTGAAGCCTGCGCTCTGGAATCGGAATTCCTGCTGGAGCCCTAGCGCGGGTGCAGTGCCATCAGCCGCTGCACCTCGCCGGCGTGATAGCTGCTGCGGGTGAGCGGGGTGCTCACCACCTGCAGGAACCCCAGCTCGGTTTCGCCATGGCGCCGGAACGCCTCGAATTGCTCCGGCGTCACGAAGCGATCCACGGGCAGGTGTTTGGGCCCGGGTGAGAGGTATTGGCCGATGGTCACGATGTCGACCTGATGGCGGCGCAGATCGGCCAACACCTCCAGCACCTCCGCATCGCTTTCACCTAGGCCCACCATTAGGCCTGATTTGCTGTAGGCCTTGGGCCAGGCTTGACGCACCCGCTGCAGCAGCTTCAGCGAACGCTCGTAGATCCCCTGGGGCCGGGCTTTTTTGTAGAGCCGCGGCACGGTTTCGATGTTGTGGTTCAGCACATGGGGCGCGGCGTCCATCACCACGGCCAGGGCTTCCCAGTTGCCGCAGAAATCCGGGATCAGTAGCTCGATCGTGGTGAGTGGCGAGCGCTGCTTCACCTGCTCGATGCAAGCCACAAATTGGCTGGCGCCGCCATCGGCCAGGTCGTCGCGGTTCACCGAGGTGATCACCACATGCTTCAGTCCCAGGCGGGCGACCGCCTCGCCCAGTCGTTCGGGTTCGGTGGGATCAAGGGCGCGAACGCTCTTATCGAAGTCGATGTCGCAGTAGGGGCAGGCGCGGGTGCAGCCCGGCCCCATGATCAAAAAGGTGGCGGTGCCGCCGGCGAAGCACTCGCCGATGTTGGGGCAGCTCGCCTCCTGACACACCGTGTTGAGCTTGAGATCCAGCAGCAGATCGGCCACTTCGCCGATGCGCTCCCGCTGGGGAGCTTTCACACGCAGCCAGTCGGGTTTGAGCACAGCGCCACTTCCGCCCGCAGGCGCAGATCAGCCTGCAACTCTAGAAACCGGAGCAGCGGGGCTCAGGCCCGAGAACCCTTGCCGGAAGGCCATCTCCTACACTCCCGGCATCGGGATGTAGCGCAGCTTGGTAGCGCACTTCGTTCGGGACGAAGGGGCCGCAGGTTCGAATCCTGTCATCCCGACTTTCAGCTGAGT
>JBIIDQ010000294.1:0-2778 GCA_044238295.1 Vulcanococcus sp. | reverse complement strand
GTGCTCGTCATCCCTGCCGCCATGGCCGGTTCCTAGAGCTGAGCCTGCAGTTCGCTGGCTCTGGTGATGAGGCCATCGGCGGTGCCGCGGTACACCGCTTCGGCCTCGCTGGCGCTTCGGCCAACGCAGGTCATGCCCAGCTTGCCGAATTCCGATAGGCAGCCCAGCAGGTGAAACACACTGCCCCGCAGCCTCGCTGGGTCGTAGTGCAGGTCGGCTTCGGCCACGATGTCGATCAAATCGGCCGGGAGCAAGCCGCGCAGGTTCGGGTGGGTGAGGTTGTCGGTGGCGGTGTAGTGCAAGGCTTGGCCGGTCGGGGCCATGAACAGGCCGGTGTCCGCGTCGAGCTGGCCGGTGGTGATGGCGCGTAGGGCCATGGTGGGGTGGGTGGTGCCGCCTTGGCGCAGGTTCACCTCAATCGCTTGCAGATCCCAGATGCCGTTGATCCGCCGGGCGATGAAGTCCACGGCGTACCGCTCCAGCGCACCTTCACGAGCCAAGGCTTCTCCCACCGCCTGGCCATGGCGCATGAGCTCGAGCCGGTAGTTGTCGTCGGCTGGAAAGCGACAGCCGAGGTAGGTCTGTCCGCCGGCTCCGCCCAGGATTTGCTCGTGGGTGGAGAGCAGTTCCACCCGCCCGCCGGGATGAATGGTGCCCTGAACGCTGGGTGAGCTGAGTTGCTCGCCACCCTCCAGCCAGGCTTCCACCAGGGCGCCCTGCTGCGCCATCAGCTCACGCCAGCCCTGCGCGGGCATCGGTAGATGCTCCAGCGCCTCGGCGAGTCGTTGGCGCCGCTCGCGTCCGCTGCGACTGGCCAACTCAAGGGGTTCCAACTCCAGGGTGGCGTTGCCTTCACCGCTGATTCCTTCGTTGAGCTTCACCACACAACGCTTCAGCTGCGGCTGGGCTTCCCATAGCTCTGCACTCACCTCCGCCAGATCGTCCAGGTTGCGCACGAGATCGCTGCCAGCGGGATGCGGGACACCGCAGCGCTCGAATAAGGCGCGGCTGCCGGCTTTGCTTCCCCAGTAGCCGAGGGCTGGATCCGTCCCCAAGAGGGGAACCTGCAGCGCTTCGGAGAGCCGTTTTTCCAACTCGGTGACCACGAAGCAGCTAATAAAGCTGCGGCCAGGACGCAGCAGCTCGCGGATACGGCTCAGCAGAGCCGGCCGCTCTAGCAGTTTTTCGGTGAGTGGCCGGTTGGAGGCGTCGTCCGTGTCAAACAGATGCAGGCGCCGTCGCGCATGGGAGGTGGGAACGCCAGGCATCAGCTCGAGCACCGCATCCACCACCAGCTCCGGCAACAACTTGCTGGTCACGTAGATGGCCCGCACGCCGGGATCCCGCAGGCGGATCAGTGAGAACAGCTGGCGTTCCTCGTAGTGGTGCGCACCGGTGACCAGTGCCATCAGGGCGCGGTCCATCGACAGCGATGGCACCACCAACACATCGAACTGTCCGCCATCACCGCTGTGCTCACAGCCCCATCCTGGTTGCAGCTGCGACTGCAGCTCCTGAAACGACAGGGCCATGAACAAGACACCGCGGATCAAGCACGCCTCCACTCTGCTCGCTATGCCATGAATTGAGAGCACCCCTGTGCCCCGGATGGCTGGACTCGATGGTTGTCTTGATCCCTGGCAGATGCCGGTGGATCGGGCTGATCCGATCGCGTTGCTGGAGCATCAGAACGTTCAGCGGCTGCCCTGGTTGGTGGCTGAGCGCCATCGGCGCATGGCCCAAAGTCCCTTCGCTTGGTTTCGCGGCAGCGCGGGGCTGATGGCCTCAGATCTTGGCCGGGTTCCCCACAGCGGACGGATGGTGCAGCTGTGTGGTGATGCCCATCTGCTCAATTTCGGGTTCTACGCATCACCAGAGCGCACGTTGGTGTTCGACATCAACGACTTCGATGAGACGTTTCCTGGCCCTTGGGAGTGGGACCTCAAACGCCTGCTCGTGAGCCTGGTGTTGGTGGCTCGTCAGCTGGGTCTTGACCCAGACGAGCAGGGGCGCCTGGCCCGCAAGGTGGCCTGCCGCTATCGCCAAGCGGTTGTGGCCTCCGCTGAGCTGCCCACCCTGGAGTTGTGGAACACCTTCTTGGATGTGGAGCGGTTCGTCCAAGAGGAAGGCAAGGGGAGCTTTCGCAAGCATTTGCTCAACGCCGTTGCCCATGCCAGGCGTCGTAGCGGGCGACAAGCTGTGGCTCGCTACGGCGAGTTGCATGCCGATGGCCACTGGCAACTACGCCATGAACCGCCGTTGCTTTGGCGTCACCGGCAGGTGGATCCCAGCTTCTTTGCCCAGCCCGACCACGATCTGGCCCTGTCTGCATTGATCAAGGGTTATCTCGATAGCGTCCAGGCCCATCGGCGCCATCTGGTCAGCACCTACCGGATCGTGGATACCGCTTTCAAGGCTGTGGGGGTTGGTTCTGTGGGAACGCGCTGCAGCATTGCCCTCCTTCAGGGCCCTCATCCTGAGGATCTGCTGTTGCTCCAGAGCAAACAAGCGTTGCCTTCCGCCCTGGCAGAGCCCCTCGGGCAGGGCGAGAGCAGCCGCACCGCGCACCAGGGTCAGCGGGTGGTGGAGGGTCAGCGCCTTCTTCAGACCGTGAGCGACCCCTTCCTTGGCTGGACCACCGCCCCCAGCGGCCATCATTTCTACTGGCGGCAGCTCCGGGATTGGAAGGCATCGCTACCCGTGGAGGCGATGAAGCCCGATGCGCTCAAGGCCTACGGCCGCCTGTGTGCGTCGGTGCTGGCGCGGGCCCATGCCCGC
>JBIIDQ010000293.1:0-2782 GCA_044238295.1 Vulcanococcus sp. | reverse complement strand
GAATCACGCAAGTTGGTGTGGCTCATATCGGTGCGATCCATGAGCACATCACTGAGGTCGGCGCCGCTGAAGTCGGCCTCGGGGAAGGCTCCCTGGGTGAGGATCGCCCCGTGCAGGTTCGCCCCTGCAAAGTTGGCACCCTTGCCTACGGCGCCAGCGAAGGAGGTATTGGCCAGCTGCTGGCCCGAGAAGTTCTTACCGCTCTGGTTGGTGAGGGTGTAGTCGACCGTGTCCTGAAACAGGGCGCGATCCTGCAGCCCCACCCCGGTGCTGGTGTCGAGAGCCTGGGCGGGCAGGGCGAGCAGCAGCAGCCACAGTCCGGCCAGCAGACCGGTGAGCCAGCGGCCATGTCCATGGGGATGGCGGCGGAAATCCATGGGGCCGAGGCGTCTGTGCTCAGTCTGTCGCGTTGAGCAGGGGAAGAAGCTCCGCCACCAAATAGAGCGAGCCGCAGGCCACCGGCAACGCCGGGGATTGGACCAACCAGTGCAGCTGATCCTGGAGATCGCCCTCGGCCTGCTCCATGGCACGACCGGTAGCCGCTTGCAATTCAGCGGCGCTCCAGCTGTTGTGCTCCTCGGGTAGGGCCACAACCCGCACCTGATCCCCGCGTCGCAGCAGGGTGCGCAGCAGTTCTGGGGCGTCTTTATGGCGCTGCATGCCGATCAGCCAGCGCCGTGGTGTGGCGCCTGGGGTCCGACGCTCCAGCTGATCCAGCTCGTGCCTCAGCGCTGTTGCTGCTGGTGGGTTGTGGGCGCCATCCACCAGCAGAGGCTGGCCTGCAAACAGGCGATGGTCGAGCCGCCCAGGCCAGCGGGCCTGCTTCAGCCCTTGCTCGATCGCTGCTGCATTGATGGGCCAGCCAAGCGCCGCCAGCGCTTCAGCCGCGCCCGCCGCCACAGCAGCATTGACCCGTTGCAAATCCCCCCTCAGGCCGAGCTCTGGTCCGCCCTCTTCCAGGGCAGGTAGTGGCGTGACCCAACGCAGTGAGCAACCGAACCGTTTGGCTTGCGCCGTGAGCACCTGGGCTGCTTCGTCAGGTTGTGGCCCGCTGATCGCCATGGCTGAGCCATGCAGCACACCCGCCTTCTCAGTCGCGATGGCGCTGATGGTTGGGCCCAGATGTTCGGTGTGGTCGAGACCGATGCTGGCGAAGGCGAGCACCTGCCGGTTGGGATGCACCGTGGTGGCATCGAGCCTGCCTCCCAGCCCCACTTCCAGCACCACGAGCTCGGCCCCGGCCTCGGCAAACGCCTGCATCGCGGCTGCAGTGACCAGCTCGAAAGGGGTGAGATCGTGGTGGAGGGCGAGCGGCTGTAGGTCGCGCAGCAGGCGTTGCAGATGCTCTGACTTGATCAGGCCATCGGGCAAACGGATCCGCTCACACCAACTCAGGAGGTGGGGTGAGGTGTATAGCCCACAGCGGATGCCAGCTGCCGTGGCGATGGCCTGCAGCATGGTGCTGATCGATCCCTTGCCATTGGTGCCGGCCACCTGCACAGCGGCGAAACGGCGCTCGGGATGTCCCAGATCCGCTAAAGCAGCCTCCAGCCGGTCGAGGCCGAGGTCAACTCCCCGGCGGCTGAAGGGTGCGATCAGTTCGCTGAAGGGGTCTGAGGCTGACACGCAATCAGGGCTTTCTCGAGCCGCTTGACGGCCTCGCGGATGTGGCGGGGTTGAATCGTGAGCGGTGGCACGAAACGCACCACGTTGGTGCCAGCAGGCACCAGCAGCAGACCCAGATTCATCGCCGCCTTCACCACATCGATGGCGGCGGGTCCGTCTTGCCGAAGCACCAGGCCCTGCAGTAATCCCCAGCCACGGCAACCTTCCGCGAGTGTGGGATGACGTGCCACCAAGCCGCTGAGTTGCTCCTGCAGCAGTTGTCCCATGGCCTCGGCATGGGCTGGCAGCTTGCGCCGCACGAGCTCTTCCGCCACCGTGAGGCCGGCGCGGCAGGCCAGGGGGTTGCCCCCGAAGGTGCTGGCATGCTCGCCGGGGCGAAGGTGATCCACCGCCGCTTTCACGCAGAGAGCGCCAATGGGGAAGCCGCCGCCCAGACCCTTGGCCAGGGTGAAAGCATCGGGCTCAACGCCCAGCGTTTGATAGCCCCAGAGTCGGCCTGTACGGCCAACGCCCACCTGAACCTCGTCGAAGATCAGCAGGATGTTGTGTTGCGTGCAGAGTTCGCGCACCCGCTGGAAGAAGCCACGGTTGCCGGGGTTCACACCGCCCTCGCCCTGCAGCGGCTCGAGCATCACCGCGGCCACCCTGGGCCCGTCCTTCTCACAGTCGGCCAGCAGCGCCTCGAACGCCGCGGTGTCGTTGTAGGGGAAGTAGCGGAATCCCTGCACCATCGGCTCAAACCCCTGGTGGTACTTCGGCTGCCCCGTGGCCGTCACCGCGGCAAGCGTGCGTCCGTGGAAGCTGGCCTGGGCCGTGAGGATCAGCGGGCCTCCAGCCTCGCTGCTGATGCCACGCACCTGATGGCCGTGCTTACGGGCAAGCTTGATGGCCCCTTCATTGGCCTCGGCGCCGGAATTGCAGAAGAACACGGCATCGGCACAGCTGTTGGCTGTGATCCAGGCCGCCAGCTGCTCCTGCTCGGGAATCCGATAGAGATTCGACACATGCTGGAGCTTGCGCAGCTGCTTACCCAGCGCGCGACGCATCACCGGGCTGCTGTGGCCAAGGGTGCAGACAGCGATACCGGCAACCCCGTCGAGATAACGGCGGCCCTGGCTGTCCCACACCCACACGCCTCGGCCGCGCACCAGTTCGA
>JBIIDQ010000035.1:0-10053 GCA_044238295.1 Vulcanococcus sp. | reverse complement strand
GTTGCTGCGCGAGCCGCCACCTCTGGAGTAAGCGCATGAGCGCCGTGGCGTCGTTACCCCTCACCGCCGGCGCCTCCTCCCCCGCCCCGTTCGGTCGGGTGGTCACGGCCATGGTGACCCCCTTTGCCGCCGATGGATCGGTGGATCTGGATCTGGCGGCCCGCCTCGCCGTTCACCTGGTGGACCATGGCTCCGATGGCCTGGTGTTGTGTGGCACCACCGGTGAATCGCCGACTCTCAGCTGGGAGGAGCAGCATCAGCTCTTCTCTGCCGTGAAGGCAGTTGTTGGAGCTCGCGCCAGCCTGCTCGCAGGCACTGGCAGTAACTGCACTGCCGAAGCCGTGGAGGCCATTGCGGAAGCGGCGGCCCTTGGTGCCGACGGCGCTTTGGTCGTCGTTCCCTACTACAACAAGCCACCTCAGGAGGGCCTCGAGGCCCATTTTCGGGCGGTGGCGGCTGCCGCCCCCCAGCTGCCGTTGATGCTTTACAACATCCCGGGCCGCACCGGTTGCAGCATCAGCCCTGAGACCACGGCTCGCTTGATGGATCTGCCCAACCTGGTGAGCTTCAAGGCTGCCAGTGGCACCACCGAAGAGGTCAGTGCGTTGCGCGCCCTCTGCGGTGAACGGCTGGCGATCTACAGCGGTGATGACGCCCTCACGTTGCCGATGCTCGCTGTGGGTGCCGTTGGCGTCGTGAGCGTGGCCAGCCACGTGGCCGGCGATCAGATCCAGCGCATGGTTCAGGCCTTCCTGGCCGGTGACTTGCGCACGGCCCTTTCTGTGCACGAGCAACTGCTGCCCCTCTGCAAGGCCATGTTCTGCACCACCAACCCCATCCCCGTGAAAGCCGCGCTGGAGCTCAGCGGCTGGCCCGTGGGTGCCCCAAGGCTTCCTCTCGTATCCGCTTCTAACGACGTGCGCGACCGACTCTCCTCCGTTCTGGCAGCCCTGCGTCCTACCTGACGCCAAGGCCCACTGGAGCGCGCCACGGCGTTTGCTCCCCCGATGTTTCTGTTCTGCATCCGGCTGCGCCGGACCCCTCTTCCTGAATGACGAACCAAGCCAAGCAACCCTGTCTGCGGGTCATCCCCCTCGGTGGCCTTCACGAGATCGGAAAGAACACCTGCGTTTTTGAATACGGCGACGACATCATGCTCGTGGATGCCGGTCTGGCATTCCCCAGCGATGGCATGCACGGCGTCAACGTGGTGATGCCGGACACCAGCTATCTGAAGGAAAACCAGAAGCGCATCCGCGGCATGATCGTGACCCACGGTCACGAAGATCACATCGGTGGTATTGCCCACCACCTCAAGAACTTCAATATCCCCGTGATTCATGGCCCGCGCCTGGCGCTGGCGATGCTCACCGGAAAGATGGAAGAAGCCGGTGTGATGGATCGCACCATCCTTCAAACCGTCGCCCCGCGCGATGTGGTGAAGGTGGGTCAACATTTCTCGGTGGAGTTCATCCGTAACACCCACTCGATGGCCGACAGCTTCTCGCTGGCCATCACCACGCCGGTGGGCACCGTGATCTTCACCGGTGATTTCAAGTTCGATCACACCCCCGTCGATGGCGAAACCTTCGACATGGCTCGCCTGGCCCACTACGGCGAGCAGGGTGTGCTCTGCCTGTTCAGTGACTCCACCAACTCCGAGGTGCCGGGCTTCTGCCCGCCGGAGCGCTCCGTTTTCCCCTGCCTGGATCGCCACATCTCCCAGGCGGAAGGCCGGGTGATTATCACCACCTTCGCTAGTTCGATTCATCGCGTTGCGATGATCCTGGAGCTGGCCCTCAAGAACGGTCGCAAGGTGGGCCTCCTGGGCCGCTCCATGCTCAACGTGATCGCCAAGGCGCGTGAGTTGGGTTATATGCGTGCCCCGGATGATCTGTTTGTGCCGATCAAGCAGATCCGTGATCTACCCGATCGCGAAACACTGCTGCTGATGACTGGCAGCCAAGGTGAGCCGCTGGCTGCCCTGAGCCGCATCTCCCGCGGTGAGCATCCGCAGGTGCAGGTGAAGAACTCAGACACGATCATCTTCTCTGCCAGCCCCATTCCCGGTAACACCATCTCGGTGGTGAACACCATCGACCGGCTGATGATGCTGGGCGCGAAGGTTGTCTATGGCAAGGGCGAAGGCATTCACGTGTCTGGTCATGGCTTCCAGGAAGACCAGAAACTGATGCTGGCTCTTGCCAAGCCGAAGTATTTCGTGCCCGTGCACGGCGAGCACCGCATGCTTGTCTGCCACAGCAAAACGGCGCAATCCATGGGGATTCCTGCCGAGAACATCCTGATCATCGACAACGGTGATGTGGTCGAACTCACCCCCAATTCGATCAATAAAGGTGAACCGGTCAAAGCTGGTATCGAGCTGCTTGATGCCTCCCGCAACGGCATCGTTGATGCCCGTGTGCTCAAGGAGCGCCAGCAGCTCGCCGATGACGGCGTGATCACGATGCTGGCCGTGATCAGCACCGATGGTGTGATGGCAGCGCCACCCCGCGTGAACCTGCGCGGCGTTGTGACGGCCGCTGACCCGCGCAAGCTCAGCCTCTGGGCCGAGCGCGAGATCACTTGGGTGCTTGAGAACCGCTGGCAGCAGCTCTCGCGCAACAGCGGCGGCAAGGCCCCCGATGTGGATTGGATGGGCGTCCAGCGTGAGATCGAGATCGGTCTGCAGCGGCGCCTGCGCCGTGAGCTGCAGGTGGAGCCGCTGATCATCTGTCTGGTGCAGCCCGCCCCTGGTGGCACCCCCGCCTACAAGGGCCGCGCCGATGCTGAGCCCGATAGCCGTCCGGCTCCTCGCGGCGGCCGCGGTGGAGGCCGCGACGTGCAGCGTGGTGAGCGTCCCGAACGGGCCGCTCAGCCCCGCCGTGAACTAGCGGCCGTTGGTGCTCCTGCTCCCGCCGCTGCTCCCGCCTCTGCTCCCGCAGCGGCACCCGTAGCTGCCGCCGCTGCACCGGCCCGCACTGAAGAACCTGAGATCAGCGGTCGCACCCGCCGCCGTCGCTCCGCAGCTGCCAGCTGATGGCAGGCCTCTGGGTGCCGCGGGCTTAGGCCTGCTTGGCACCCAGGCTGGAGAGCCGCACTAGCAGCAGGCCTTTGTCGAGCTCACTTGTCTTGCGCTCGGCTGCGGGATCGCGCTCCAGTTCTGGTGCGCTGGATTCACTCTTGGGTTTGTGGGTTCCAGCCGGCACGACCGGGATCGATGCCGCTTTCTGTGGAGGCGGTTGCGCCGTTTCTGCAGTGCCCCAAGGGCTGGCAGCCAAGCCGCTGCTCTCCTCACGCAGTGGCTCGGGCTGAGGTGTCTGGGTCACCGGTGCCCAGGCCTGCTGGATCTCAGCCAAAGCTTGCTGGGGATCATGCAGTTGGGCCAGCCAAGGTGTGGCGGGCAGGTCAGGGCTGGGAGTCGCAGCGATTGGAGCGGAGACTGCTCGCTCCTCCTGCTCCGGCTGGGCTTCAGAGCTCGGCGCTGCTGAGTCGCCTTGCTCCGCACAGAGCGCTAAGCCCTGCTCGGCCAGTTGGCGGTAGGCCGGTTTTTGGCACTGCGCCAACACGGCTTGGTAGGCCGTTGCGGCCTGCTGGGGCTCGGCCAGCCCATAGAGATGGATATGACCGATGAGCAGCTGCAGGCGCTGATCGAGGAGGTCTGCTCGTCCCACCTCGATCTGTGGCTGCAGCTCCATGGCTTGCCCGAGCGCCTCTGGGAAGCGGCCCTCGGCGTAGCTCCGCTCGATGGCGCTGTAGGCCTGCTCCAAGGCGTTCTGCATGGTTCCCGCTTGAACGCAGCCGTGAAGTGCATCCTGTTTAGAGCGCTTGGGCGGCTTGTGCCGCTGGTCGCATTGTTTGAGCGCCCAGGGTTAGTGCTCCAGCCAGAGATCCTGGCGATCCCAGCGCAGCCAGTGGTCGCTCTGGAGGGCGCTGCGGCCAGGAGGGCGACTGCGGGCGAGTCGAGCCAGCAGCGCTTCCAGCTGATGGGCCGGTAGGAGAGGGAGGCCCTGCTGCTCGAGCCATAGCTGCAGCAATTGGCGCTGATTGGCTGGTTGTAGTGCCATCAGCCGGCGGCGATTCAGGTTGCCGTTGTCGTTGGTGAGCGGACCGAGGGCCAGCCCTAGCAGTTGCTGCTGGTTGTCCTGTTCCTGGGCCAGCCGTTCGGCTACGCCGCTGATGCGGCGTCCGGCCCCCGGGTGCAGCTGCTCGAGCACCGGTAGAACCTCGTGTCGCACACGGTTGCGACTGAAGCGTGGATCGGTGTTGCTGCCATCGAGCCAGACCGGCATCCCCAGTTGCTGGCTGATCAGGTTGGTTTCGCTGCGGCTGAACAGCAACAGCGGCCGGCTGAGGGTGAGACCCGGAGCCAGGCAGCGGCTGGGGCGAAGGCTGGCCAGCCCGCGGCGATGGCTACCGCGGGCCAGCTGCAGCAACAGCGTTTCGGCCCGGTCACTAGCGGTGTGCCCGGTGGCGACATGGCTTGCTGCGCAGGCTTGCGCTGCAGCTGTGAGGGCGCCATAGCGCCAGGCCCGGGCTGCTGCTTCATCGGCCTGGGGATCATTCCAGGTGTCCACCTGGATGGGTAAGCCCTCTTGCTGGGCCCAGGTTTCCAGTTCGGCAGCTTGTTGGTTGGATTCGGGTCGAAGCTGGTGATTGCCGTGCCAGAGCTGCAGCCGCCAGTGATGCAGGCGCCGCAGATCCATAAGCAGCCCCAGTAGGGCCATCGAATCCTGACCACCGGAAACAGCCAGCAGCAGGCCGGCGCCATCGGGCAGCAGATCCACTCGCTGGAGCAGCCAGCGATGCAGGCGCAGGTGGTAGGGGCTCCAGCGTTCCGCCATCGCTCACGCCAAATGCTGCGTGGGAGAATCGACCCACTCTGTCTGCACTGGTATGTCGCGTCTCGCCCAGCTGCCCGCTTCGCTTCGTCTGGCTCTGGAGGAGCACCGCGCCCTCAAGGTGATCGCCGGTCTCACCAACTTCGATGCTGCCAGTGTGGAGCGCATTAGCCGAGCGGCTGGCATGGGCGGTGCCGATCTGATCGATGTGGCCTGCGATCCGGCTCTGGTGCAGCTGGCTGCCCAGGTGAGCCGCCTGCCGATCTGCGTGAGCGCAGTGGATCCCGAGCTGTTCCCCGCTGCCGTGGCCGCCGGTGCCGCGATGGTGGAGATCGGCAACTACGACGCCTTCTATCCCCTAGGCCGCATCTTCGATGCCGAGGAAGTGCTGGCGATCACCCGCCGCACCCGCGAACTGCTTCCGGAGGTGGTGCTGAGCGTCACCGTGCCCCACGTGCTGCCACTCGATCAGCAGGAGCAGCTGGCCGCTGATCTGGTGGTCGCCGGCGCCGACATCATCCAGACCGAAGGCGGCACCAGCGCCAAGCCCTTCAGCGCCGGCAGCCTCGGCCTGATCGAGAAGGCCGCTCCTACCCTCGCCGCTGCTCACAGCATCAGCCGCGCCGTGAGCGTGCCCGTGCTTTGTGCCTCCGGTCTGTCGTCGGTCACCGTGCCGATGGCGATCGCCGCCGGTGCCGCTGGTGTGGGTGTGGGTTCCGCTGTGAACAGGCTGAACGACCAGCTGGCGATGGTGGCCGTGGTGCGGGGTCTGCGCGAAGCGCTGGGCACCGCTGTCAACGCCACCGTTTGATCGCCAGAGCCGTTCTGAACGCTCGGAATCAATCCTGAACCGCTGCGGCGGTCAGCTTCGAAACCCATGACTACGTTGCGGTGAGAGCCGCCCGTGGTTGTGGGTTTTTCTTTGCTCTGGTTGTTGCAGTGGCCCGTGCGGGCCCTGGTGCTGCTGATCGTCGCGGCCCTGCCCCTGGGGGTTGAGGTCGACAGTTTTGGCGTCGCCCTCCTCTCGGCGGTGGTCATTGGTCTGCTGGGCACCCTGCTGGTGCTGCCGCTCAAAGCCGTGCTGGCGCTGCCCTGGGCGATCACCAGCCTGGGAGGGCTGATCGCTCCCGTGAGCTGGCTCTACAACTGGCTGATCACGGTGATCCTGTTTGCGCTGGCGGCTTGGTTGATCCACGGTTTCCGGCTGCGCAACGGTGTGGTGAGTGCCGTGCTCGGGGCGGTGGTGTACGCCGTTCTTTCCGCGGTGATCCTGGGCATGCTGGGGCTTGAGGTGTCGGCAACCCGCGCTTCGTTGCTGATGAGCACCACGCCCCTGGGCTAACTGCCCGAGAATGGCCTGATGGCCACACCGTTTCAGCTTCACGCTCCCTACAGCCCCAAGGGTGATCAGCCGACTGCGATCGCTGGTCTAGTGGCTGGCGTGGAGGGCGCTGAGCGCTACCAGACGCTGCTGGGAGCCACGGGAACGGGCAAAACCTTCACCATCGCCAACGTGATCGCCCAGACCGGGCGGCCGGCGCTGGTGTTGGCGCACAACAAAACGCTGGCGGCGCAGCTGTGCAATGAGCTGCGGGAATTTTTCCCCAACAACGCCGTTGAATACTTCATCTCTTACTACGACTACTACCAACCGGAGGCGTATGTGCCCGTCTCCGACACTTACATTGCCAAGACAGCATCGATCAACGAAGAGATCGACATGCTGCGCCACTCGGCGACCCGCTCCTTGTTTGAGCGCCGCGATGTGATCGTGGTGGCTTCGATCAGCTGCATCTACGGTCTTGGGATCCCCAGCGAATATCTCAAGGCTGCGGTGAAGTTTGAGGTGGGTTCCACCCTCAACTTGCGCGCTTCTTTGCGGGAGCTGGTGAACAACCAGTATTCCCGCAACGACCTGGAGATTTCCCGCGGTCGCTTCAGGGTCCGCGGTGACGTGTTGGAGATCGGCCCCGCCTACGAAGACCGGCTCGTGCGCATCGAGCTGTTCGGCGATGAAGTGGAGGCCATCCGCTATGTGGATCCCACCACCGGTGAGATTCTCCAGAGCCTCGAGAGCATCAATATCTATCCCGCCAAGCACTTCGTGACCCCGAAGGAGCGGCTGGATGACGCGATCAAGGAGATCCGTACTGAGTTGCGCGAGCGGTTGGAGGTGCTCAATGAGCAGGGCCGGCTGCTGGAGGCGCAGCGCCTCGAGCAGCGCACCACCTACGACCTGGAGATGCTTGAGCAGGTGGGCTACTGCAACGGCGTGGAGAACTACGCCCGCCATCTGGCTGGACGCCCCGCTGGCACGCCGCCGGAATGCCTGATCGATTACTTCCCCGACGATTGGCTGCTCGTGGTGGATGAGAGCCATGTGACCTGCTCTCAGCTCCAAGCCATGTACAACGGCGATCAGTCGCGCAAGCAGGTGCTGATCGAGCACGGCTTCCGGCTTCCCTCCGCCGCTGACAACCGACCCCTCAAAGGAGAGGAGTTCTGGGAGAAAGCGCGCCAGACGATCTTCGTGAGCGCCACCCCGGGCGATTGGGAGATGCGCCAAAGCGATGGCCAGGTGGTGGAGCAGGTGATTCGCCCCACCGGCGTGCTCGATCCGATCGTGGAGGTGCGTCCCACTGATGGTCAGGTCGACGATCTGCTCGGCGAGATCCGCACCCGGGCGGAGAAGCAGGAGCGGGTGCTGGTGACCACCCTCACCAAGCGTATGGCCGAAGACCTCACCGACTACCTGGCCGAGAACGGCGTGCGGGTGCGGTATCTCCACTCCGAGATTCACTCGCTGGAGCGGATCGAGATCATCCAAGACCTCAGAAACGGCGAATACGACGTGCTCGTGGGGGTGAACCTGCTGCGGGAGGGTCTCGACCTGCCGGAGGTGTCACTGGTGGCGATCCTCGACGCCGACAAAGAGGGTTTCTTGCGGGCTGAACGCTCCCTGATCCAAACCATCGGCCGCGCCGCCCGGCACGTGGAGGGCGTGGCCCTGCTCTATGCCGACAACCTCACCGATTCGATGGCCAAGGCGATCTCGGAAACCGAGCGCCGCCGAGCCATTCAGCAGGCCTACAACGAGCGGCACGGCATCACGCCCACGCCGGCGGGCAAGCGGGCGGGCAATTCGATCCTGGCCTTCCTGGAGGTGTCGCGTCGGCTCAACGACGACCAGCTCGAGCAGGCAGCTGAACAGGCCGAGCACAACGAGGTGCCGCTGGATTCCCTGCCGGAGCTCATTCAGCAGCTGGAAGACAAGATGAAGATCGCCGCCAAAAACCTCGATTTCGAGGAAGCCGCCAACCTGCGGGATCGCATCAAGGGCCTGCGCCAAAAGTTGGTGGGCAAGGCCTGATCAGGCTTTGCACTGTTGCTCAGCGTTTTTGCGCGCAGTCTGGATCGTTTGCGCTTGTGTTGCCGTTAGGCGCTCAAAGCCTGGCTAGGCCCCACTTAATCGCCAGAGATCTAGGTGGGTTCTTATCTCCTTCACCTGCATCTGCATGGTCTGTTTCGTGGTCAGCAGCTGGAGTTGGGCCGCGACGCTGATACCGGCGGCCAGACCACCTATGTGCTCGAGCTGATTCGCAGCCTGGCCGAACGGCCGGAGGTGGAGCGCGTTGAGGTGATCACTCGCCAGATCCATGACCGGCGGGTGTCACCCGACTACAGCCAGCCCCATGAAGAGCTCGGTGATGGTGCCTTCATCCTGCGCTTTCCCTTCGGCCCCCGCCGCTATTTGCGCAAGGAGCTGCTCTGGCCCTACCTCGATGCGTTGGCCGATGCGGTGGTGGCTTATCTCGCCGCGCAGCAGCGCCCTCCCGACTGGATTCATGCCCACTACGCCGATGCCGGATACGTGGGGTCGTTGGTGTCGCAGCGCACAGGTATTCCCCTGGTGTTTACAGGTCATTCCCTTGGCCGCGACAAGCAACGCCGCCTTTTAGCGGCGGGCATGACCCACGATCAACTCGAGCACAACTACGCGATCAGCCACCGCATCGATGCGGAGGAGCGCACGCTCGCCCAGGCGGACCTGGTGATCACCAGTACCCAGCAGGAGGCGGAACAGCAATACAGCCGCTACGACCGCTTTCTGCCTGAGAACACCGTTGTGGTGCCGCCTGGGGTCGACGCCCGTCGTTTCCATCCGCAAGAGCTCCCCGCGGAGGAGCAGGTGATTTCAGCCTTGCTGGATCCGTTTCTGCGCGAGCCGGCGAAGCCACCGCTGCTCTGTATCTGCCGTGCCGTGCGCCGCAAGAACGTGCCGGCTCTGGTGAAGGCCTATGGCCGCTCCGCCCTGCTGCAGGAGCGTCACAACCTGGTGTTGGTGCTGGGCTGCAGGGAGGATCCCCGCGCCATGGAGAAGCACCAGCGCGATCAGTTTCAGCAGATCTTTGAGCTGGTGGATCGCTTCGATCTCTATGGGCGCGTTGCCTATCCCAAGCACCACGCTGGCGACGACATCCCGGCGATCTACCGCTGGGCTTCCCGCCGGGGGGGCGTGTTCGTCAACCCGGCTCTGAGCGAACCCTTTGGCCTCACCCTGCTGGAGGCTGCCGCCTGCGGTCTGCCGGTGCTGGCCACCGACGACGGGGGGCCCCGCGACATCCTCCAGCGTTGTGGCAACGGCGAGCTCGTCGACGTGACGGATCTCGACGCGCTGCAGCAGGGGCTAGAGGCCGCTGCTGCCGACCCGAAGCGCTGGCGCCGCTGGCGAGATAACGGCATCGAAGCGGTGAGCCGCCATTTCAGCTGGGATGCCCATGTCTGCACCTATCTCGGTCTGGCCCAGCGCCGTTGCCGGGAGCTCGCGGAGCAACGGCCGCGGCCGGCTTGGGTGGCGGCTTCAGCGGCTCCGGTGAGGCGGCTGGTGCTCCTGGATCTGGATGTGTGCCTCGATGCACCTGATCCTGCCGGGTTGCAGGAGCTGCGGCAGCGTCTGGCCGATGGCCCTAGCTGCGGCATCGGCATGCTGAGCGGCCGCGGCTTTGCCTCGGCGCGGCTGCGTTACCAGGAGCTGCATCTGCCCCTGCCCCAGGTGTGGATTCTTGAGGCAGGCACAGAGATCCGTTATGGCCCCGCGGGCGTGCCCGATCAGGCCTGGCGGCAGCACATTGCCCAGGGCTGGCAGCGCGATGCGGTGCAGCAGGCCCTGGCGGATTTGGCCCCCCGGCTCTTGCCACAGTCCGAAGCTCAG
>JBIIDQ010000292.1:0-2796 GCA_044238295.1 Vulcanococcus sp. | reverse complement strand
TTTGTGGTGCTGCTGCAGGGGGATCGCGGTTCGGTGGTGCCGGTTCTGCCCTGCTTCACCTGGGAGGAACTGATGGCTCAGGGCGCCAAGGCGGCGGTGCCCGCCTGGCCGGAGGGCGGCGAGCAGCGGCTGGCCACGGTGCTCTATACCTCGGGTACCACCGGCCAGCCCAAGGGCGTTCCCCTCAGCCACGCCAACCTCCTGCACCAGCTGCGCCATCTGGGCGTGGCGGTGGCACCGCAGCCGGGCGACCGGGTGCTCAGCGTTCTGCCGATCTGGCACGCCTATGAGCGCAGCGCCGAATATTTCCTGCTCGCCTGCGGCTGCTCACAGACCTACACGAACCTCAAGCAGCTGCGGCCGGATCTGCAACGTGTGCGGCCCCACTATCTGATCAGCGTGCCGCGCTTGTGGGAGGCGCTGCTGAGCGGCTTTGAAGATGCGCTGGCGGCCATGCCTTCCGCACGCCAGAAGCTGTTGCGCGGGGCCCTTGGCCTGAGCCGGTATCACTGCCTCTCAAGGCGGGTGGCTGCTGATCGCACTCTCGCTTCCGAGACGGCAACGCGCCGGTTGTTGGCGGCAGGCGGCGCGTTGCTGAGCTGGCCCCTGCATGGCCTGGCCAGTCGCGTGCTCTGGCCCAAGGTGCGCCAGCAGCTGATCGGCGGCCGTTTGCGCACCGCTATCAGCGGTGGTGGCGCTCTGGCGATCCACGTGGATGGCTTCTTTGAGGCGGTGGGGATTGAGCTGTTGGTGGGCTACGGCCTCACCGAAACCAGCCCGGTACTCTCCTGCCGCCGCCGCTGGAACAACCGCCGCGGCAGTTCTGGCCAGCCCTTGCCAGGCACGGCGATCCGGATCGTGGACCCCGAGAGCGGCGCGCTGCTCCAGATCGGAGAGCGGGGCCGCGTGCTTGCGCAAGGGCCGCAGGTGATGGGGGGCTATCTGGGCAAACCCGAAGCCACCGCCAAGGTGCTCGATGCTGAGGGTTGGTTCGACACCGGCGATCTGGGCCAGTTGCTCGCCGATGGAACCCTGGTGCTCACCGGCCGCGCCAAAGACACGATCGTGCTCAGCAGCGGCGAGAACATTGAGCCCGGCCCACTTGAAGAGTGCCTGGTGGCCTGCACCCTGGTGGAGCAGGTGATGCTGGTGGGTCAAGACCGCAAGGCCCTGGGAGCTCTGGTGGTGCCCAAGGCCGAAGCCCTGGCCAGCTGGGCCCGCGAGGAGGGGCTATCCCTCCCCCAAGGCGGCGCCGTTGATTCGGCCCTGCTCAAGGCCCTCACCGGCCGGCTCAATCGCCGGCTTCAAGCCCGCCCCGGTGCAAGAGCGGATGAGCGCCTGGCAGGTGTGGCCCTGGTGGAGCCGTTCACGCTCGACAACGGCCTGCTCACCCAAACCCTCAAGCAGAAGCGCGATCGGATTGCCGAGCGGGACGCGGCCGTGATTGAGGCGATCTACGGCCGCTGAAGGGCTTGATGGCAGCGGGGCGGCCGGAAACCCGCCCCGCTGCCGCGTTGCCGCAGCGCTCGTGCGCTGACAACCTGAGCGCTGGTTTTTGATTCCCATGGCCGACGGCAGCCTTTCGATCAAGCGTTCGATCACCGTGCGCGCCGTGGTCACGCCCCGTTGGAAGGAAGACGCCGAGCGCGAGATCAGCAACGCCATCGCCGGCAGCGACGCGCAGCTGGCCCAGCTGGAGCAGGAAGGTCAGCAGCTGGTGGATGCCATCCGCAGCCAGAGCGCCAATCCCCTTGATCCCCGCGTGCAGGATCAGGTGGCTTCGGTGCAGGAGCAGGTGGCTGCCAAGCGGGCAGAACTGGAGGAGCAGAAGCGTCAGCTGATCGAGCAGCAGCGCCAGGTGCGCGATCTGGAGATGGACCAGATCGTGGACCAAGGCCAGCTTGAGAGCTTCTGCGATGTGGGCGTTGGCGACAACCTCGTGGAGAAGTTGTCTGTGGCCGTGGTGGTGCGTGATGGGGTGATCGAGGCGATCGAAGGCACCCTCTGAGCCAGGAGGGGGCCACGTAAAATCCGCCCCAATTGCGCGGCAGACCTCCGTTGGCCACCCACGAAATCTTTATGCCCGCCCTCTCCTCCACCATGACGGAGGGCAAGATCGTGGAGTGGCTCAAGAAGCCGGGCGACAAGGTTGAGCGCGGTGAGTCGGTGCTCGTGGTCGAGTCCGACAAAGCCGACATGGACGTGGAGTCGTTCAACGAGGGCTATCTCGCCGCTGTGCTGATGCCGGCGGGTGGCACGGCGCCGGTCGGCGAAACCATTGGCCTGATCGTGGAAACCCAGGCGGAGATTGCCGAGGTGCAGGCCAAGGCCCCCAGTGGCGGTGCCCCTGCCGCTGCTCCTGCCCAGGTCGCCGCTCCCGCCGCCGCTGCTCCCGCTGCACCGGCACCGGCTCCCGCTCCTGCTCCTGTGGTCGCAGCCCCAGTTGCAGTGGCTGCTGCACCGGCGCCTGTGAGCAACGGCCGTGTGGTGGCCAGCCCCCGCGCCAAGAAATTGGCCAGCCAGCATGGTGTGGCCCTGGAAACCCTGCTTGGCAGCGGTCCCCACGGCCGCATTCAGGCTGAAGATGTGGAGCGCGCTCTCGGCCTCACCGTGGCCGTGCCCCGCGTGGCGGAGGGTGCGGGCCCTGCTGCTGTGGCGGCAGCCGGCAATGGCGCAGCTGCTCCTGCACCGGCTCCTGCTGGTGATGCCTTCGGTCGCCCCGGCGAGAGCGTGAGCTTCAACACGCTGCAGAACGCGGTCAACCGCAACATGCTCGCCAGCCTGGAAGTGCCCTGC
>JBIIDQ010000291.1:0-2797 GCA_044238295.1 Vulcanococcus sp. | reverse complement strand
GTGAAACGCAGCGGAACCGCAACGCTGGTTGTGGCGCAGTAGCGCCCCCTGTTGCTATGGATGGAGTACCGCCGAGGTGAAGGCGCGGCCACCAGCGCCCCACTGCTCCAAGCCGGCGGCAATGGGCAGCTCACAGAGATGCACCATTCCTCACACCCCCCGCCCCGGCGCAAGCCGGGGTTTTTCGCGTCTGGGGTCTGCCAAGGCAGAGAATGCCGTTCAGACCCCCATGGGCCAGACCCCGGAATGTTTGCCAGCTCCGACACGCTGCTGAAGGCACTCGAATGGCGCTACGCCACCAAAGCGTTCGACGCCAGCCGCCAGATCGATGCCGCCACCTGGGCGGCTCTGGAACAAGCCCTGGCGCTCACCGCCTCGAGCTACGGCCTACAGCCCTGGAAGTTTCTGGTGATCACCGATGCGGCGCTCCGCGCTGAGCTGCGGCCCCATTCGTGGAACCAGAGTCAAATCACCGACTGCTCGCATCTCGTGGTGCTGCTCAAACAGCGCACGATCACAGGCGCCGATGCCGATCGACTGATCACGAGCACGGCCACCACCCGAGGTATCGAAGCCAACCTGCTCGATGGCTATCGGCAGATGATCCAGGTGGATCTGATCGATGGACCACGGAGCCAGATCATCGGCCAATGGGCTGGCAATCAGGTGTACATCGCCCTGGGAAATCTGCTCACCAGCGCCGCTCTGCTTGGGGTGGATACCTGCGCCATCGAAGGCTTCAGCCCCGTGGATTACGACCGCATCCTGGGGCTGGAAACCAGCGACTACCAAAGCTGTGTGGTGTGCGCCTGCGGTTACCGCAGCAGCGATGACAAGTACGCCAGCCTCGCCAAGGTGCGCTACCCAGCCAGCGAGCTGATCGAACACCGCTGACCACCCATCAAGCCATCACCACCTCCCCAAGCCATGGCCAAATCTAAAAACAACAAACCGTCAGCTCCTAAACCGAAGAAGACTCCCTCTGGTTTGAGAATCAAGCTGCAGATCGCCGGTGCTGTGTTCGTTCCCATGGCCGCTTTAGGGCTATGGCTGAACAGCAAGGGATTCTTTAGCTGATCAACAGCTGTTCCATCAACAGCAACTCGCCGCTGTTGATGGAACAGCTGTGCTGCTGCCATCAAACGGAATCACACTGCCGCAGCCTTCAAAGAGGCCGTAGTGGCGTTCAAAGCTGCCGATAAACTCAAAATAGGGCGCAAAGCGTGTTTGCTGGAGCATTCGGTAAGTGTTACCGCACACCGGAAAGATTCGGCCCGCTTCGATGCTGTGGTGCTTGTCAAACACCAAACGATTGGGGGCCTCAGGGATCGAGCCTCGATAGATCACAGCTTGGCCGTGGTCTTCGCAGGCATCCTCCAGTTCGGAAATGTTGAACAGCCGATAGGTGGCGGCATAGAAGCGTGCTTCCCCCACCAGGCCAGCCAGCTCAGGCTCCGTAATCTCCAAAGGGCGATCGCTAACAAGGCGCGGGTCTGCGAAGCCAGCAGCGCGGGCCAGTCGCAGAAAGTCGCTCCAATAGAGAGCGCCCGCAAGGCATTCGCCGTAGAGCACCGGATGGCTCTGAACCTCCGCCGGTAGGCGTCGATCGGCGTACACATCGGAGAAATAAAACTCACCGCCCGGTTTGAGCAGTCGCTGAACGCCGCGCAGCACCGCCGGTTTATCGGTCGAGAGATTGAGAACGCAATTGCTCACAATCACATCGAAGCTGGCCGGCTCCAGATCCAGCGCTTCGAGCGCCTCGATCTGACCCTCTAGAAAGCGCACGTTGGCATAGCCGAATTGCTCGGCATGAAAGGCCTGATGGCGGCGCGCTACATCGAGTTGTTCCGGTGTCATGTCGACACCCACCACGTGACCGCTGGCACCCACCAGTTGGGCCAGCAGATACACATCACGCCCGCTGCCACTGCCGAGATCCAGGATCCGGCACCCCTCCAGCAATGGGGGGCAGACCAGTCCACAGCCGTAGTAGCGACTGCTCACCTCCGGGTGAACCCGGGCCAGCAAGGGCTTCAGCCAGCCGGGTATCGCATCGGCATCACAGCAGGCGCTGGTTTTCAAATCGGCGCTGCTCTGCAGCTCCTGGCCGTAATAGGCCTGCACCAGCTCCTGGGTCGGCATCGCCTGGGTCCATCACGTTCCTCAAAACGTAGGCAAGGGAAGGATGGGCGCAGGGCTTGCCCTCAGCGGCTGGGGAGGTCTTCCAACGAAGGACCGAAGGACCGCCCACCAGCAGCGGGGGTCCAAACCTGGGCCACCTTGGGATCAGCCACCAACCAGGCCATCACCCGCTCGCCCGCACGCAGCAGTGGCACCGGCGCTGGCCCCACCCAGCCCTCTGGGCGGCGGGGCGGCAAGGGGTAGCGGATCTCGAGGCTGTCGCCATCGCGGAGCTGGATGGCCCCGGGCTTGCGCTGCACCCGGAGCACCCGAGCGCGCAGCACAACAGGCGAAGCGTCAGCTTCAACACTGGTGACCTGCAGCTCGACCACCAGGGGGGCACTGCGCTGCTCCTCGGCATACACCCAGGGCGGCAACTCCGCCAGGGCAGGCGTCAGCCCAATCAAGGGGGCCACGGCCAGGCCGATCAAGGAGTGGAGAGGCTTCATTCCCTCAGGCTCGCGACGGCGCAGAAGTCTTTCCTAAGTTGATGATCTCTAGACCACAGTTCTTCATGTTCGACGCCTTCACCAAGGTCGTTGCTCAGGCTGATGCCCGCGGCGAATTCCTGAACGCAGGTCAAATTGATGCTCTCTCCGCCATGGTGGCCGAG
>JBIIDQ010000290.1:0-2798 GCA_044238295.1 Vulcanococcus sp. | reverse complement strand
GGGGAGATAAGTGGCCGCGCGGACCGCGACCAACTCCTGTTGAGCCGAATTAAATCGCTGCAACGCTGCTGGCAGCCGTGGCTGAACCCGCAAACAGAGGTCAAGCAGTTGCTGCTGTTTAGCCATCTGCTCACGCTCCTGCAAGGAGGGAGCGTTGGACCCGCAACCAGCCAGGCACATCGCAGCCATCAGGGCCAACAGCCGGAATCGGCGGATCACACAAACCCTTGGGCTCCCACCACTCTGACAGGGGAAGCACGGTTCTGGTCTGTTGCCCCCAAATGGGGGTAGCGATGGCCAGCGAGGCGTTCGTAGCTGTACCGAACCGATTACACCTGATCCTTGGAGAACATCGAAGCCCACCTGGCCAAGCTGAAGGCTGAGCTGGATCAGGCCCGCCAGAGCGGCGACACCGGCAAGATCAACCACCTCGAAGGCGAGCTCAAGGACCTCGAGGCCTACCAGCAGCACCACCCCGGTGAGCAGAAGGATCCCTCACCGCTCGAGGTGTATTGCGACCTCAACCCCACTGCCCCTGAGTGCCTCGTCTACGACGACTGAACCATGAGCCAGGACGCCAGCATCACCATCGGTGAACTCGAAGCCAATTACCAGCTGTATTGCAAGGCGTTGAAGATGTTGATCGCTGAAAAGCGAACCCTCAACAAGATTCAACGGACTGTGTGTTGGGGCCGGCTTGAAACCCTGCACCACTGCCTGCCGCGTCACTACAAGTCGCCGCAGTATTTGTACGCCCAGCTCACGCGCGACGATAAAAAAGTTGCGATCTGAGCTGGCATGCGCAGCCGGGCGCGATGATGGACCCTCGCCTGGGGCTGAGCGATGGACTTCACGCCTTATCTCGACACCCTCAGCGCCGGCAACCTCGATGAGGTGCTCCTTTCAGTCGCCGTTCAGGGCAAGGTTGCGCTTGCCCTAAAAGGGCGATTCTTCCTACGGTGCCTCTGCGAAAGCTTCAGCACATCCACCTACATCGGTTGTGCCGTCACCGATGAGGAGAGCTGTCTGGCCTATCTAAAACAAGAGCCCTATGAACTGCTGATCTGCACCGACTTTCTCGAAAACGGCAACGGCTTTGAACTGGCGCGCAAGGCACGTCAATTCCAACCGAAGCTCAAGGTGGTGGTGCTGGCTCTGGGGGATGCGATCCCGGTGGAATACGCCGAAGCCAGCTGGCTTGAAGCAGTGGTGGCAGAAGCTGATTTCATCGAAGACCAGAAACCGCTTGAGGCGGCTGTGATGGCGGTGATGGGACATCACTCCTACCGAAGCCCCTCATTGCGCTCTGGCCAGCTCCCCTATCTCAGCTGCCCGAGGCTGACACCGCGCGAATACGAAGTGCTTGACCTACTGGCCAGCGGCCTCACCGATCGAGAAATCGCAGAACAGCTGGTGGTCAGCGAAGAAACAGCGCGCACCTACACCAAGCGCTTGCTGAAAACCCTGGAAGTCAACAATCGCGTGCAAGCGGTGCTTAAGGGGATGCGCTGCGGGATGGTTCAGATCTAGAGCCAGCTGCGCTCAAGCTGTCCATACTGAAATCCAGCATCGCCTCTCGGCATCTGCCCATGCTCTCCCGTCTGTCGGCCCTAATTCCCCTGGCTGCCCTGGGCCTCGGGAGTGTCTTCTCCGCTCAGGCACCGCAAGCCCAGGCAGCGCAGCCCAGCTGCCCAACGCCAGTGCAAGGGCGCTACGCCGTGATGGGGATGGGCGTGCAGGCTGGAAGCTCCGCCAATGCGCCCACGGCCCACCTGCTGGAGGAGCGCTGGCTTGCCGGCGGCAAGCTCAGCGGCACCTTGGTGCAACGCGTCGGCCGCAGTGAACGCCAGGCCACCTACAGCGGCCAAGCTCGTCTCACCTCAGCCTGCGTGCTGCAAATCGAACGCAACCTTCCCTGGGGCATCGAACGCAGCGAAGTGGTGCTCGATGGTCGCGGGCGGCCGCTGTACAGCCTGAATCGCAATCCCGGCAGTGTGATCACCAGTCGCTGGCTGCCGATGGCTCCCGGGAGCTGTAAGGCCGCTGATCTCAACGGGTTAGTGCTCAGCAGCCAAGTGGGGCTGAACTGGAAGAACGGCAGCTGGACCCCTAACGCTGTGGTGCAGCGGGAGCAGTGGAGCAATGGCGTTGTGAAGGGTCTGGCACTCACCAGCTACGGAGGCGTTGGTGACACTGAGCCCTACACCGGCAAGCTCAGCCTGGATCCCGGCAGCTGCTGGGGCAGCCTGCGTGAGCGCGATGCCCGGGGTGTTGATTACAACTACAAGGCTCTGGTGGTGAAAGGCCGCAGCGGAGCACGCGGCTACTACTACCTGCAAAGCGATGCTGACGACCTCACCGTCGGCTGGCTCGTGCACGACTGATCCGCACCGAACCTTCAGAGCACCCGGCCGATCACGGCCGCTTGGTGAAATCCTGCAGCACGCAGTGAGGCCAAGGCCCCTTCAGCACGATCGGCCGGAAGGGCAACTAGGAGGGGTCCACAAGTTTGTGGATCGATCCAGAGTTGCAATAGGGCGGCACTGGCTGGTGCGGCCAGGCGCACCGCAGCTCCTGGCTCCAGGAGCTGCAAAGCCTGGGCATTAGCCGGGGCCAAGCTGCTGGCCAGCCCTTGCTCCAGCAGCACCAAGGAACCGGGAAGCGAAGGAATCGCCAGAGGATCCAACTCAACCCGCTGATCGGGCCCAAGCATTTCGCCGAGGTGACCGAGCAGCCCAAACCCGGTGATGTCGGTGCAGGCCTGGCAGCCATGGCGCGCCAGGAGCTCCACCAGAGGA
>JBIIDQ010000289.1:0-2810 GCA_044238295.1 Vulcanococcus sp. | reverse complement strand
GTACCTCTCCGGAGGGGTGCTCCAGGTGGCTGAGATCGCAGGCCGCCAGGCCATCCCCGAGCGCTATCTCGAGCAGATGATGACCAGCCTGCGCCGGGCGGGCATCCTGCGCAGTATCCGAGGCCCACGGGGCGGCTATCAGCTCGCCCGTTCTCCCTCACAGCTCACGGTGGCTGAGGTGGTGGCGTGTCTGGAGGGTGACATGAGCACCCGGGATGGATCGAGCCGGAACTCCCCGGAATTTCAGGCCCTCGATGGGCTATCAGCAGCTCTGGATCGCCAGAGGGAGGAGCGGCTGTCGGCGATCACGCTGCAGGATCTGTTGGAGCAGCGTGATGAGCATCTCGAGGCCCAGGCGATGTATTTCATCTGAGCCTGGCTGACTTCACCTAAAGCCCGAAGAACCTGCAGATCAGTAGGGGAACCACCAGGGTCATGGCGATGGTGAGCGGCAGGCCGTAGCGGGGCACATCCAGAAAGCGGTAGCGGCCAGGGCCAAACACCATCAGGTTGGTCTGATAGCCCACGGGGCTGAGAAAGCTCTGGCTGGCGCCAAACAGCACGGTGTAGATGAAGGCCATCGGCGGCTGTCCCAGCCCCACGGCCAGTTGCCCGGCAATGGGGATCAGCATGGCCACGGTGGCGGCGTTGCTCATCACCTCGGTGAGCAGAGTGGTGAACAGAAACACCACCATCAGTGCCCAGTAGACGGGCCAGTGGTGCAGGCCTGTCAGCAGGGTTTTGGCCATGGCGGCGGCCAGCCCGGTTTTCTCCAGGGCCACACTGAAGCTGGCCAGGGAGCCCAGCAGCAGAATTACATCGAGGCGGATGGCGCGCTGCAGTTCCCCGGGCCGCAGGCAACCACTGGCCACCATGGCCACCGTGCCCAGTAGCACCGCGGATACCAGTGGGATCACTTCAAAGGCCGGCAGAACGATCACCAGGGCCGCGATGCTCAGGGCTAAGCGCTTACGGCTCACGGTGGGCAGATCCTTTTCGAGCTGCTCAAGTACCACGAGATCGTTGTTGGCCTGCAGGCCACGAATGGCGTCCTTGGGGCCCTGCAGCAGCAGCACATCGCCATCCCTGAGGGTGGCCCGGCCCAGGCGTTCCCGCAGCACTTCGTTGCCGCGGCGCAGGGCCAGCACCGTTACGTTGTAACGCTGGCGAAAGCGCAGATCCCTCAGGCAATCCCCCGCCAGGGTTGATCCGGAGGGCAGCAGCACTTCCACCAGCCGCTGGTTGTTTTGCTGGTCGCTCCTGCTGCTGGTTTCCGGCGTCGGGGCCAGCACAATCGTGTGGTCTTGCTGGAGGCGCAGCAGATCCGTGCGGGTGCAGCGCAGCAGCAAGCGATCCCCCAAGATCAAGGTGCGATCCGCCAGCGGGGGCAGGAACCGTTCGCTGCCGCGGTGGAGCTCCAGCACGTCCGCATCAAAGCGCCGTTGCAGGCGGCTGCCGTGCAGGGATTGGCCGATCAGTTCCGAGCCCTCAGGGATCTCCACCTCCGTGAGGTAACCGCTGCTGGAGAGGTTGGCGATCAGGTCGTCGTCGTCGCGGCCGCGATCGGGCAGGAAGCGATCGGCCAGCAGCACCATCATCACGCCACCCACCAGCCACACACCGATGCCGATGGGTGTGAAGCTGAACAGGCCAAAGGAGCCGTAGCCGAGTTTGTCGCTCACCTCGCTGGCCAGCAGGTTCACCGAACTGCCCAGCAGGGTCATGGTGCCGCCCAACACCGTGGCGAAGGAGAGGGGCAGAAGAACCCGCGAGGGTGAGATGCCGCGGCGATGGCACCAGCCTTCAATCACCGGGAGCAGTGCCGCCACGATCGGAGTGTTGGGCACAAAGGCTGAAACGGGGCCAACCGCAGCCACCATCAGGGCGATCATGCGCTTGGGGCTGCGCACAGCATCGGAACCGATCAGGGCCCGCAGCCGATCCAAGCCGCCCGAGCGAAACAGCCCGGCGGAGATGGCGAACAAGCCCATCAGTGTGATGAGTGCGGGGCTGCCGAACCCCTCCATGGCCTCACCGGGCTTGAGCACACCGGTGGCGATCAACAGGGCAACGGCGAGCAACCCGGTGACCTCCGGTGCCAGCCAGCCGCTGATGAACAACACGATTGATCCAGCCAGGATGGCCAGAGTGATCACGCTGGCGGGATTACTGGCCGCAACAAGCAGCTCAGGCATGGGCTGGGATCAGATCCGTTGACCATACAACGGTGCATAGATCGGGATATCAGTGCTTGGCGAGGGCGCGGCGCTCCCGGTTTGATCCGGTTCTGTTCTGGCGCGCCAATCAAAGCCGTGCCTTTATCCCTACCTCTTTGCCGGTGAATGCAGGTCCGTTCAGCCCAGTTCACCGCTGGCGTCCTTGCGAATCGTGCAGTCGCTGAGGGGATAGCTGACGCACAGCAGGGCGAAACCGGCTTCCATCTGGGAATCGTCCAGAAAGCTCTGGTCCGCCTGGTCCACGCTGCCGGAGAGCATTTTCCCGCAGCAGGTGCTGCAGGCTCCGGCCCGGCAGGAGTAGGGCAGGTCCACGCCAGCGGCTTCTGCGGCATCCAGGATGTACTGGTCATCGCTACAGCTGAAGCTCTCGCCACTTTCCAGGCTGATGGTGTAAGAGGCCATGGGGAACTGCATTCGCTCGGTTGTTCTAGCCCCGTTTCCGCCAGGGAGCTGCGGCGGAATGGGGATCAGCGATGGGGCCGGCGCAGGCGCACGCGCACACTCACGTGGGCATCGCCGTAGGTGGCCATCAGCAACTCCCGCACGTCGTGGCGGAGTTCTTCAAGCGAGGGT
>JBIIDQ010000034.1:0-10171 GCA_044238295.1 Vulcanococcus sp. | reverse complement strand
CCGGATCGGGAACGTAGGTTGAGAAGGCAGAATCGGGCAAAGGGTTATACCCTTCCGGAAAAGGCTCATAGCCCAGGTTCACGTAGACCTCGACAGGCCCATAGCCAGCCTGATCGAGATTACCCGTAAAAATAAGCTCAGTTGTACCAGCCACGGCCACCTGATCCACAAGAAGAGCAATCCTAATGCCGCTGCGGTAAAGACGGCATAGACACTCAGCCTACTTTGTGTCTGCATGCAACCTGTAGACCGCCGGATCCACACACGAGCAAGCACATGCATGATGGCCAGATATGGACGGGCGATCAAAGAAAAACCCCGCCTAAGCGGGGCTATTGAAGATCGGGCCTTAGATACCGACAGTAGCCCCCAAAAAGCAACGCCGGCGCCTTGATTTCCCTCGCGGGTTTTGTATTAGGGCAGACCCGACAAAAAGAGCACTAAAGAATATGTACAACGCATCCACACTCTTGGCCTACAAATCACCCAGGGCATCTTCACAGCTCTGTCAACCATGATCAGCGATCAAGAAGGGGCCATCAGTCCAACAGCACAAGACCTAAATGGGCATGAAATGCTCTGCTGTATGGAGCTGGCGCTTCACATACGGGATCAGCCTGGATTGAGTAGAAAGCGATCTAAAGAGAATCGGCTTCTGCACTGCGACAAGCGAAAAGGGATCTGCATTGGGTCTGGGCATGTGGGGTCTCCCTCTGGACACACACACGATCGCCACGGCGTCAACCCGTACACATCACCCAAACGGGTGATCTTCGCGATGAATGGTTCAGGTCGGGCGCTCATGCCCTTAGCCAGGCAACAACGGTGGCACGCCTGCGACCTAATCCCGGTGCCACCAGCTTCCCCTGAGGACATCGCTAAACACAGGCAAGGCTAGGCACGGGCTTCGCAAGGTTGCCAATTGAAACGGGGCCAGCAGCGTGCTAAGCAGATGCAATCAATTGACCGGAGTGGAGACTTGCCCCATGGAAGCGGGATTTTGGAACAACCGCTAGCCCTTGGATCCCCGCAGGTACAAGCCAATTTGTTGGCGCGCAGAGAACCGCGTCCACTTCCTGTAAAACAAGCAAGGGATTCAGTAACGATGCATTAGCCGTGGCCCAAGAACACACAGCCCAAGCAGCCAGATTCCAAAGCCTTGCCATGCAAGCCATCAAGGCAATGGACACCTTTTAAAGGTCTTATCAGACTTGACATAGTTCAAGGCCGACGCAGACGAAATCTTCGGGATGTCGTCATCAACCTCATACAGGCCCACTAAATAGTCTTTCGCATCAGACTTCGAAAGTAGTCCGCTCTCGAAGAGCTGGCATACTGCAATTGTGCTTCCGGCATAGAAGCCATACCAATAGCTTTGTTTATCCCAGGCCTCTTCAGCCGTCGCATCACATTGCAGAAGCACAGCGGCTGAAACCATTGCTTCCACCGCCCTGGCGAAGATGTTCACGACCATAAAGGATTGATATATCTTGTAGCACTATCGACCAGAAACTGGCAAGCCTTGATCAGCATCAAGAGTCGGATATGTCAAACAACAGATAGAGCGCGATCAACAGGGGCCCCAAACTCAGAAAAACACCGACGACGAGGAATAGTCACGGCGAGGCCTGGGAGAACAGATCGCGGGAAACGGTGCAAAATCCGAAGATATTAGGGAGTAGCTGGATGTGCGTTTGCGCCATGGCTACCGGTGCACATATCTGCAGCACTTCCACCTCTGAGTGGAAGCAGTGGGGTTAAGTGAACTCCACAGTGACGGATGCGGCCCATTAGCTCCCTATCTCCATGGCTCTCACCTCCGGCACATATCTTGATCTCAGCCTCACCTACACCTTCACCGACCTGAGCGTACTGCTCGACAAGGTCCGCAGTGGTGATGTGCCGAGCGTGAGCGGTTACGGCAACAACGTTGTTGATGCCAACCTAGATCGAGACTCGATTAAGCCATACCTGGACGACGGGTCCCCCAACCCTAACTTTGAACACGAACTGGCGAACGGCAGCGCCTACAACACGTTTGTCCGAATCTCCGATGTCAACAACTACATCGGGAACGGGGACCTCCAGGCCTCTGACTTCCCCGGGCTCCCCAATGAGCGGCTGATCAGCGATGTGCTGATGGATCAGGGCAGCGTGGACTTGCCCGAGGCCGGTGCTTTAAACAACCTGTTCATGGACGTGGGTCAGTATATCGACCATGGTCTGGATTTGTTCAAGCAGGACGACAGCGCCGGCACATACAGCATCGACGACGGCAGCCTCACACTCGAGCCCAACGGAACGATCTCGGCCACCCGAACCAAATCAATTGATAGCAAAGGCACCTACAGCAACAGCGTCAGTAACTGGTTGAACCAAAGCCAGACCTATGGTTCCGAGTCTGCAGTGACCTACCTGCTCACCGAGAGCCTGCGGGATGCTGAAGGGAACCTCGTTTATGGCAGCGATGGTTTATTGAAGAAAACCGCTCGCCTACTTGGCGGCTCAGGTTATTTTGAGAACAACAGGATCGGCAATAGCGCAGAAGGTGCGGCCGTGGACTTCCCCACGGGCTATGACGTCCTGATCAACAACGGCATTAACAAGGAAGTACTAGATAACTACATCGCAGACCACCTTGACGAGAGCAAGGTCGTACAGCAATGGGTCGACAACCTCACGGCCTATCTTCAATTCAGAGCCGACCCTGAAGCCTGGAAGCAGGCCAATCCAAAACAACCTGATCCCACAAGCCCTAACCCGTCAGGGTCGCCCACCAAACCACCGGGGAATGTGGCGAGTGCTATTTCGACCCTGAAAGCCGGATGGGCAGCTATTGAGGCACTACCGGGCTACGTGAATCTGACGGAGCTGGTACCAGGCACATTGAATCAAAAACTGATTGGTGACAGGGGCTTCGGAGCTTCCATGGATCCGGTCAATCTTCTGCAGCACTATGTAAGCGGGGATCTGCGGACCAACGAGAATATTCTGCTCACATCAATCCAGGCGATATTCCACAAGTCTCACAATGCCCAGGTGGATGGAATCTATGCATCACTGGCAGAGCTAGAGGCGCAATACGGGGATGCAACAAGCCTGAATACGATTGAGCCAGGACTACGCAGTTTCTTTAGGCAGGATCCAAACACCGGGGGCATCAGCCTGAGCGTCACCGAAGGCGAAGTGTTTGCCATGGCGCGAGCCGTTGTCAACAGCATGTATCAGCGGATGGTATACGACCAATACCTCACAGCCTTAGTCGGCGGATTGCCCTTTGGCAACCCAGTTACTCAGGACTTTTCAAACCAACCAAGGTTCTTCGGGCAGTTACCTGTAGGAATTCAAGAACACGGTCTGAATGGGTTCTATCCGGAAGTTGACGCGTCAATCAGCATTGAGTTCAACACCGCTGGTTTTCGCGTTGGCCACACACAGGTCTATGAAGATATCGACTATTTGGAGTTAAGTAACGGTCAGTTCAGCTTTGCCGACCTCTCAAAGGGTGCCAAAGTCTTGACCGATGTTATTGGCGTCAATGGCGTATCCCTGATCGAAGCATTTCTCAAACCCGAAATGGTAGGCGCTCTGGGAGGGCCAGCCGCCATCTTGGCAGGGAATGCCCAAGCCCCAGCGCAGGCAGTGGACACCCTGCTGCACGATGTGGTCCGCAATTTGTTGGTTGGACGTCCCAACGATCTAGGTGCGTTCAACCTCATGCGAGGTCGGGAAGTGGGCATGGCCACCCTGCAGGAATTCCTCAAGGCGACCTCAGACATGCTGGCTGCCGGGGGGATCGCCAACAGCCTGGGCTTTGCCTCATCAGATTTAAGTTCCGGATTGGCAATGTTCAATCTGGATCCGAGCACAGGCTTACCCCAACTGGGACCGGATGGGTTGGCTAGTCAGTTTGATGAGCTTTCCGAGCGGTTGCGGCCGTACACCAGCTGGGCAGATTTCGGGGCGAACCTGCGCGGAACCAATCTCACCGTTGATGCCAAGGGCGCCGTCACGGGGGTGGTGGAAGGAAGCCTGCTTGATGGCTTCATGCGCCTCTATTCCCAGGAGCTGTTTGCTGACAACCAGCTCAGCATGCTGGAACTCAACGGCGACGTGGGTCTTAATCGGGTGGAGCTGTGGGTCGCTCTACTGGCCGAACGGCCCGTTGCCACGCCCAACGGTGCTGTCATGGTACCGAGCTTGCTGGGGCGAACAGGCACCTTCATCATTCAGGAGCAGTTCGACCGTCTACAGGACGCGGATCTGCACTACTACAAACAGGATTTAATCGGCAGCGATCTCTTTAACCAGGTCGCTTTTCAGACGTTCACGGCGCAGATTTCGTCCGCCTTTGATCAGGATCTCCAGGCCCAATTTATCCATCAGGACACATTTCGACGTTTCCAGCTGGAAAATCCGGGGGGCGGTAGCGGACGGAATTCAAGCCTGAAGACCACGGCTCAATTTGCCGTCGAGGAGATCCTTCAACCAGGCGGAACCCTATTCACCGGTCCACTTTTTCACCCACAGGTGCTCAAGGTGATCGTAGGCCAGCTGAATGCCAACCCCAACCAGCCTCTGCTCGAGCTGCTGGGTGCTGGGGACGTTAGCGGCAAGCTCAACGCAGTCGGCCCTAAAGGCACCGAAGCCCAGGCATTGCTGGCGGAGCTGGCCCTAGAAGCACCGCAGCAGATTGACGCGATTGAAGCCAGCCTGCGCAAGGCCCTGCCGACTAATTCGCAGCAGACAGTGCGCTCCTTTCTTCAACAGGCGGCGAGAGATGTCGAGAGAGTGGAGCAATTCATTCTCGGTGCAGGCGCGTTTGCCAAGGCTGGTCCTGGCGACGTGTCCACCTTGAAAGGCCTCAGCCAAGATCCCAACCCCAGCCTGTTGCTGGTAGCCCAGCTGGCGGTTGCAGGGCTCCGCTTTGACAACCAACTTCTCATCGGGAATGACGTTGGCCTAACAGCCACCGAGCCTGGAGGCGTATTGGAGGGCAGCCAGGGCGCAGACGATATCCGCGCTGGTAATGGTCGGGATCTAGTCGATGGCGGGCTCGGTCAAAACAATCTCTATGGGCAGGGAGGCAATGACTTCCTCAGACCAGGAGTCAACAACGTTGTCCTCAACTTCCTGCACGGTGGCGACCACAATGACGTGCTCGTTGGTGGGATAGCCGAATCATTGCTCTTTGGGAATGACGACAACGATCTCTTGATCCTCTCGGAAGGCCCCCTAGGCGGCTTCGGCCAAGGCGGCAGCGGCAAGGACATCCTCTTGGGTGGCCAGGGTGGCAACGTGATGTTGGGTGACAGCGGTGTGAACCAAGCCAGCAATCTGGGCGCTAACGAATACGCCAATGTGTTGCTCGGTAGCAAGGGCGGGGATGAACTCATCGGCCGGGGGGGCGGTGATCTACTCATGGGCGGAGGGAATGAGCCCCATGGCAATGTGCTTGGAGCCGATCTGGGAGCGATCATCATCCCCACCGGAGATACGCTCTACGGAGACCATGAATCAGATCAGAATGCCGAAATCTTGGCGCGCGTACTGGTGCCAAAAGCAGGGGGAGATGTTGATGGCTGGATAGTTGATGAAACGCTGCTCAGTCGCTGGTTTGGCGACACGCCGCTGCGGTTGGACATCGGCACATCAGCCCAGATCAGCTTGGTGAATCCGCTCACCGGAGATCTTTTCACAGCAGGACAGCGAGCTGCGGTTGAGGATTTCATCACGAAGACACGCAAGGTCTCTACCGGTACATCTTCGGATGTTCTTCTACGCGGCCCACAGGTAGTAATCAACTGGGTTCCCTTTGCTCCAAGCAACAATGATGTGCTGATTTCGGGCACCTACTTAGCCCATAGGGCAATCAAGCGAACACTGGCTGAGGCCAAGACGCTGGTTAATGGGTTGAATCCTCGGGCCATGAAGCAAGCCAATGAGGCCCTACAGGTGTGGATTAACACACAACAACAGGATACCCATACCGTGGCTCCGTCCAAGCGCATCGGCGAGGAACTGGCATTCGGGGTGAATGGTCAGATTGTAGAAGCGCCATTGTTTGACGGCGAAGGGGAAAAGATCGAAGGACCATTCTTTGACGCCAATGGCAATCCCACACTGATTGCAGGCCAACCTTTGTTCACTAGTGATCCCACGGAACTGGACGAAGATTTTGTTGCAACTCCTGTCACAGTTGAGCTGCGACGACCACTGCCAGATCAGATCTATGCGGGCGGAGGTAGCGATACGATCCTCACCGATGCCCATAATGACCTACTGATCTTTGGAGGCCTCGGTTACGACACGATTGATTACCGATTGATGGATCGGGTCATGAATGGCGTATCACTAAGGATCGATATCGACCCACAGACAGCCGACGGTGTTGTTGTGCATTCGAATACAGCCCTTGATCGCTTCTACTCTATTGAACAGCTAATATTTGGTGGCAAAGCCAATCTCAGCATCAGCAGTGGGGCCAGACTGGATGACCCCACTTTAATTGGATTAGTAAACGGCAGTGAAACAAATCCAAATTCCGGTAATGCTCTGCAAGCCACAATCTCAGGGGACACCATCTCGGTGAACAACCTCAGCATGCAGGGTATTCGCAAGCTCACCCTGAGCTTGGCCGAAAACGACCGTGCGGTGTTCAATGCTCCAACAGATACGGGCCCAAGCTCTATTGTCGTAACCTTTGGGAGCAATGGCGCTGTGACTGTGAAGAACGCCGTCACAACAACCACCTACGTGGAGACAGAGTTCTTCCAGTTCAGCAAGGGAGCTTCTACGCAGATTCTTTTCGAGGTTCCAGCCGGTTATGTCGGAACTCACGATACAGAGACCCACTCATTTACCCTCCAGACCATCACCGGGACAACAGGAGCAGCAGATGACTACCTCAACCTGACAGGAACAGCATTTGTGATTGACCAGAGCATTGATATTGTTTCCCGCCAAATTGATTCCATCAGTGGATGACTCAACTGCTAACAGGATTGGCATGGAGCGCATCAGCAGGCGCTACACCCTCTAAATATCTAGCGAGAGGTACATCCAGTCAGTCCTTACGATAGATGCCATCTCCCAAGCGCCACGCGAACACCGTTGAACACCTGAATCAGTATCCAGCACACTAATCAGACTTGGTCTTTAGACACGCATGGGATTGAGCCACACCCCTAAGCTTCGAACCTGATCATTCAGGCGGATGAAGTCAGTCTTTTCTCTATGTAGCTCACCGAAAAGAGAAAAGGAGACAGTGGCCTGCCAGGTGGTGCTCCTAAAGCGGCAGGCTATATCGGTCAGACGCTGGGAAGTGACGAGGACAGACAAAAGACGAGCCATTCCTGCGAACTTCAAATGGGTGCTGCTTCCTGAGAAGCGAAGGTTTGTCGATTGCCACCGACAAAACAGATTCTCGTCCACCCATCGGAGAAAGCGCTGCTACCTGAGCCGGAATCGCTGAGCTGGATTTGGATCACCATTTGGATCTTCCACAAGCCTTCTCGGCAATGAGATGGTCCGAAGTTTTGCCCCTAACGGAATCGCTGGAAAACTAAGGTCGTGCATATTGTCGCCGTCGTTGAGATCCCCTAGATCCAGGGGTGCCAAGGTCACAGTTTTCCCCCGATAGACGTAGGTCAATCGATAGGCTCTCGTCACATCATCGCCAACTTCGTTACCGGTTGAATAATCCGTGATCCCTCCGGCCCACACAACACGGATGAAGGTAGAGCCAACTGTGCTGGCGTTGGCATCGTTCGCCAAAAGCCCGGAGGGAATTCGCCATGCATCCACGATGTAGGGACCGGCGGAGAGATTGCGTATTGAAGGTGAAACAAGACGGGAAAGCACTTCGCTGCGCGTGGAACCAGGTGGAGTACCAATGAGCTCACCGACTAATTTCACACGAACAGGAGTCACACCTAAATCAGCATCCCCAAAATCGCCAAGCAGCAAAATTGTCTGAGTTTCATTCGACTCGTTAGCAGGGCGAAGCGTGGCAGCTGTCGGCACAGTGACTGTTCCATCACTGAGGATGACTCTGAAGTCAGAGGGATCAATCGATGCTGGATCGATCAGCCAAGAGAAGGTGATGGGCATGCCATCCAACGCAGTAGCCGTCGGAGCCCCCTGGATTTGTATGCCGTTATCGAGCCCCCAAAATGCACTTAGAAACTCGGGTGTTCCCCGTTTCTTCACGGGATCAGAACTTTGATTGCCTGAAAAAAGGCTGCCATCCCACTTCAAACCTGTAACGGAATCACTGCTGGTAGCACTCACGGTGGCTGGTCCAGATTTGAGAACCGAATCTCCTCCATACCCAGACATCTTCCCCTCAGAGGGTGGCTGGTCACCTGCAAGTCCCTCATAGAGAGAACCAACGTCGTTAAAGCTTCCATCTTCCGGGAGGGTATAACTGATGGCAGAAGATAGCGGCTTGAATTGATGGACGCTAGGCAAGTCATCGGCGACATCAAACAAGACACCTTTATCGAGCTGGTCGTACATTTGATTTCAGGCGGGCCAAGTGCTGTTCGACTGAGACTTGAAGCTCTGCAAGGTCAGGGGTTACTGAACACTAGCGAGAACGCAACCTCCCTTCTGCACATTAAAGAAATCTTTGCAGTCATCAAAGGTTTACAGGGCATCGCCAGCATCGAACAGACCACCACCACCCCCAGCGCGAAACATGAGCAAGGAAACTTTTCCAATCATGCATGCCTGACATACGAAGCGCATCAAAAATCTTCCGTAACGTGGCTTCTTAAAGTCGCATTCAATAGCGAGATACAGTCCTCACAAAAAGTCGCTATTTCACGACTGTAGCGCCGCACCATCAGCAGCAAGGAGCATCAGAGTTACAACTAGAACTGCCATCTACCACTCCGACAAAAGATGCCTTTGTGGCAGTAAGATTACACATCCCCCCATCGCTCGATCGCTTCGTCATTAGGCATCAGTTGCGATACAGCGTAAATGTCGGCAAAGCAACGGAAGTCAGGGATTATGGAGAACTACGCCGTGGACGCCATAAGACCTATCGCCATAAAGGCTATTGATGGTCTTTGAGAATGCCTGAGATCAGAAGTAGATAAAAAACCGGCCTCAGCCAGCTATTTGACCTGGATCGGATACAGATTGAGAATGCTATTGCAAGTAATGCCGATCGAGAAAACCTACTCAGACGAAGCTTTGGCGATGACTATTGTTCCACATTCAACCAACCTAAGTGCTTACGACGTTCGGCCGGAGAAGAGAACTTTTGAACCAAGCACTGCGAACACCGAAACCCCGGCAGTGGCGCCCAGATCTCCACCGATGCCTGCCAGTCGTGGCTCAAATCCCATGCTGAACAATCCGAATAACAAGCCCATAGCCAGCAAATTGCGGTAGGGGTGTGCGCCGAGACGCTCCGGGGATGACATCCCTACGAAGCTGGCACCAAGCCATACAGCTGCTAAAGGAACAGGGGCAATCAGTCCCACAACCAGAGACGGTAATGCGGAGCCAAGAACAACCCCCAGATTCCTGCGATAACTCAGTACATGAGTCAGTACCGGTGAAAGCAGGGCAAAACCAAGCAGCAGAACTCGTTCTTGGTCCGAGAAGATGTGCAACTTGGGACCAGATCCAAGTGCCCCAAAGGCGCCTGCAAGTAAGCAGGTTGTCACTACGCCAAGAAATGCGGTTGAGCCGAGTTTCCCGCCAATGCCGCGCCAGCTATTGCCGAGCAGCGTTAGCAGTAAGCCCGCCAGTGCTCCGGCCAGCAAAACCCATGCTGGGTGAGGGAGCACCAGTTCTGAAGTCATGCCAACAAAGGCTCCGCAGTAAAACGGCGCAGCCCCATCACGCCAAAAGCCTTCCCCACGGCTTAAGCGCTCGAGCATGGCGCCTATGCAACCAACCAGTGCAGCAGCCAGAACCACCGACGTGAGCCCCCCCCGGCTCAGAGCCAGTGCAGCCAGAGCACCAGCGGCAGCGATGAGGACCGGCCTTGGGTGAGGGTCATGGGGCTCACCATGGTCGCCGTGGTGGATAAAACCCGTCAGAACAACAAGCCCCAACAGGGCGAATGCCAGCAACAGCAACAACGGGGCGCCAAGCACAAACCCATCGACGTAGAAGAGAAGAAGGACCCCCGCCATTAAGAGCGCTAAGA
>JBIIDQ010000288.1:0-2822 GCA_044238295.1 Vulcanococcus sp. | reverse complement strand
AGCCTCTCCAGGGATTCTGTGATCTTTGGCTTCTTGAGTGTTGGAAACGGCATTGGTGCGCCGGTTAATTCAGGATCAGATGTGGAAATGCCCCGTGGTTGCGGGGCGTTGATCAAGTGATTAAGCGGATGGATCCGTCTTATGGGTTCATGCCCAGAAACTGTCCACCAAGGTTGAATGCACTGCTTCTAAAGAGGGCAACGCCAAGCTGGTTTTGAAGTTGAATCGGCAGAATCACATTCACACTTGGACTGATATTGCCGATGGTGAACAAGTTTCCGCCGTGCAGAGATTCGCACAGCTCGTCTGTCAGGATTTGCATGTCTCTAGTAAAAAGAAAGAAAGGGCTTGCAGTGCAAGCCCTTGGTGCTTGAGACCCTTAGCCGATCAAGACACGATGCCGGCGAGCTGAATGCCCAGGTTGCCGGCAAAGCTTCCGAAGCCTGCGGCAGCGATCTGGGTTTGTGTTTGGTTGATTCCTACCAGTTTGGTGAAGTTAGAGAGAAAGGCGAGATCTGCACCGCCGCTCAGCTTTTCGGCTTCGACTTCGGTCAGGAAAGCGAGTTTGTTCATTGGTTTGTCTCTTTTGGTTTTGGGCGTTAGCCCATAGACGTTCTACAGATGAATTTTTGGGTGGCGGATCTTTCTGCGTTTCTGCAGCGTCGTGCTGTTCTTTTTGTCTTTCCCCTTCAATCCTGCTGTCAAAGTAAGTCGACCTGTCCCTGCAGCGCCTGCTCTGTCTCTAGAGACAAAGTGTTGTTGGCTTCCCCCTCATGGATTCCGCGGCTCTTCGTGTGGCGGCGCTTTGGGTCGCATGGTTACTGGTCATGCTGTTCCACGTTGAGCTTGGCCTCATGCCGCTCTTCCATGGATGTTCCGTTGAGATGCAGACGCGGGTGCCAGCTCGTCGGCTGCCAGCGATCTTTCTATCGATGTTGGTGTATTTCCTCCTGCCTCTCTTCGCCATGTTGCTAGCGGTTCACGCCTTTACTGAGCCTGAAGGCTGGAGTGCCAGTGGCTCGTGGCGCGCATTTCAATTTTTTCTCGCCACGATCTACACCGTGACCAATATCGGTCATTTCCTAGCCGATCTCTGTATCCCTGATTCTCGTTTGGATCAGGTTATTTTAATGGGTGTGCTGACGGCCATTGGTCTTCTGCTCAATTGGCAGGCCTGGTTGTGGTGGGCCCCATGAGCGATTTTCTGGCGATTATGGGTGGCTCCATCTTGATGAGCCTGATTGCGCTGGTTGGTGCCATCACCTTGCTTCTCTCGCCTCACCGTCTTGAACAGCTGTTGCTTCCGCTGGTTGCGCTCGCGGCAGGTTCGCTCATCGGGGGAGCACTGTTTCACATGATTCCTGAAGGTTTTGTGGCAATGCCTCCGCGTCAGGCTGGATTTTGGCTTGGCACTGGATTTACAGTATTTCTGGCGTTGGAAATCGTTTTGCATTGGCATCATTCCCATCGCAACCGCAGCCGAACTGGCCAATTCGCTCACCATCGCGAACCTCTCGCCCCTTTGATCTTGCTTGGCGATGCACTCCACAACTTTATCTGTGGTGTTGGTATCGCTAGCACCTATTTGATTGATCCTGCTTCCGGAGTCGCTGCTTGGTTGGCGGCTGCGGCCCATGAGATTCCTCAGGAGCTGGGCGATTTTGGTGTGTTGCTGCACAGTGGTTGGTCGCGCCGCCGTGCGTTGACTTGGAATTTGATTTCTGCCCTCACCTTTCCTCTTGGTGCCCTGCTGGCTTGGCGTTTTCAGGCCGTTTTGCCCTTGGCTCCGCTGGTGCTTTTGGCTGCGGGAAATTTTCTGTACATCGCAGCCTCCGATTTGGTTCCTGATATCAAGTCGCAGGATTCCTTGCTAAAGGCGGTCAGTAGTTTTGCCTGGTTTGCCGCGGGCCTGCTCTTGCTGTGGTTGCTCGCCTCAAGCTGAGTCGTTGCCTGCTTCTTGTGCGTGTTGCCCAGGGATTCTCAGCATTGGCCTGTGCGGCTGGTTCCCGAAATGTTTGCGGGCAACGGCCAGCAGTTCAGCTTCGGTGCAAGCGGTGTCGTCTAAATCTTCGATCTCCAACCGTTGCCCCGCCGTTGGATGGTGTTGTTTGAGGTGTTTGCGCAAGACCTGGCGCAGATCACTTTCGCCATGGCCGTGGCCGAGCAGTACGACACGATCCGCTTCCAGCACGGCTTTGCTCAGCTGGTTGAGGTATTCAAAGTCCATCGGCGCCCGTTGTCCGGCGATGTCGCGGTCGTGGCGATGACTGAGCCGCTGATGGCTGCTCCAAAGGCCATGGGGCTCAAGGCTTGCGCTCTCCAACGCATCGCCCATCAGCCACCACAGCCGTGCTCCTCGGTGATCAAGGTGAATTACCAGACGTTTGGATTGATCGCCCCGCATGCATGGGGGGTCGGCTTCTGGATGCTGGGGTGTGATGCCTGCTTGTTGCAGAAACCTCCGCAACCGCAGCACTCCGTCTGCGTCGACATAGGCATGGTTCAAGCCCGAGGCGGCGTGCAACACCATCGAATGGCCATTGCTGAGGTCCAGCTTCAATCGATGATCTGATCGCTGCTCCACGGCGGCACCTAGCTGAAGCAGCAGAGCTTCCACGTCCGCCATGCGCAGACCGTGCTGCAGGGGATGGCTGAAGAGGGCCTCCAGCGTGTGGGCATGCTGCTCGTTCATCACGTTGGTTGTGGGTACTCCACACAACGCTATGGATCACAGTCCCGGCTGACGTTTCTCTGCAGCTGGCTTCAACAGATGCGCGGCAGCTGTTCACCGCGTTGGAGATCCAGCGGCCTCAGCACTCCCA
>JBIIDQ010000033.1:0-10186 GCA_044238295.1 Vulcanococcus sp. | reverse complement strand
ATCGAGCAGGAAGGCCACACCACCTGTCATGCCGGCGGCCACGTTGCGGCCGGTGCTGCCGAGCACCACCACCACACCGCCGGTCATGTATTCGCAGCAGTGGTCGCCGGCTCCTTCCACAACGGTGCGGGCACCGCTGTTGCGCACAGCGAAACGCTCACCGGCGCGGCCGAGGGCGAACAGCTCACCCCCGGTGGCGCCATAGAGGCAGGTGTTGCCCAGGATCACCTGGCTGCCGGGATCGCGGCCGCCGGCGGGAGGCACCACGGTGATGCGACCACCGTTGATGCCCTTGCCCACGTAGTCGTTGGCTTCACCCACCAGGCGCACGTTCATGCCCTGCACGGTGAAGGCGCCGAAGCTCTGGCCGGCGGCACCTTCGTAGGTGAGATCCAGCTGGCCCTGGAAGCCAGTGTTGCCATGGCGGGCTGCGATCTCACCGCCGAGGCGGGCACAAACGCTGCGATCGGTGTTGATGATCGGCAGGGTGCGGGCCAGGCGGCCGTGGCCCTCGATCGCGGCCACCAGCTCGGCATCGGCCAGCAGTTGGTCTTCGAGGATGGGGCCATTGCTGTGGGCTTCTGCGTCGTGCTGAAGCCAGCTGCGATCAGCCGCCTGCGAGATCGGATCGAGCAGGCAGGAGAGATCGATTGCTTTGGTTTTAGCCAGCTGCACAGCGCGGGGCTGCAGCAGCTCGGTGCGACCGATCAGATCCTCAAGGCGGGCCACGCCCAGCACGCTCAGGAGCTGACGCACCTCTTCCGCCACGAACAGGAAGAAGTTCACCACGTGCTCCGGGATGCCGGTGAAGCGCTTGCGCAGGGCTTCCTTCTGGGTGGCCACACCCACCGGGCAGTTATTGGTGTGGCAAACGCGGGCCATGATGCAGCCCTCGGCGATCATCGCGATCGAGCCGAAGCCGTATTCCTCAGCACCGAGCAGGGCGGCGATGATCACGTCCCAGCCGGTTTTGAGGCCGCCGTCGGCGCGCAGCAGCACGCGATCGCGCAGGCCGTTCTCCAGTAGGGCGCGGTGAACCTCGGTGAGACCGAGCTCCCAGGGGCCGCCGGCATGCTTGATCGAGCTCAGCGGTGAGGCGCCGGTGCCGCCGTCGTGGCCGGAGATCTGAATCACATCGGCGTTGGCCTTGGCCACACCGGCAGCGATGGTGCCGATGCCGATCTCGGCCACCAGCTTCACGCTCACCTTGGCGGCGGGGTGCACCTGGTGGAGATCGTGGATCAGCTGGGCCAGATCCTCAATCGAATAGATGTCGTGGTGGGGCGGCGGTGAGATCAGCGCCACGCCGGGCTTGCTGTTGCGCAGCCAGGCGATGTAGGGGTCCACCTTCGGGCCAGGCAGCTGACCGCCTTCGCCGGGCTTGGCGCCCTGGGCCACCTTGATCTCCAGCTGCTTACCGCTGCGCAGGTATTCGGGGGTAACCCCGAAGCGACCCGAAGCGATCTGCTTGATCGCGGAACAGGCGGTGTCGCCGTTGCGCAGGCCTTTAATCGTGGGCAGGGTGGCGGAGCGGCCTTCCCCATCCACATCGCTGAGGGTGTGGAAGCGGGCAGGATCCTCACCGCCCTCACCGCTGTTGCTCTTGCCGCCGATGCGGTTCATCGCCACGGCCAGCACCTCATGGGCTTCGCGCGAGAGGGCGCCGAGGCTCATGCCACCGGTGCAGAAGCGGGCGCAGATGCTCTCCACGCTCTCCACCTGATCCAGCGGCAGAGGACTAGTGGCGGGCTTGAGCTCCAGCAGATCGCGCAGGGCCGTGACCGGCCGATTCTCCAGCAGTGCTTTGTAAGTGGAGAAATGGTCGTAGCCGGGGCCAGCCTCGACAGCCGAATGAAGGGCCTTGGCCATCTCCGGGCTGTTGAGGTGGTATTCGCCACCGGTGCGGTACTGCACAAAGCCCATGAACTCGAGCTTGGTGCGGTTGAGCTCGGGGAAGGCCTTGGCGTGGAAGCTCAGGGTTTCGCTGGCCAGCTCGCTCAAGCTCAGGCCAGCCACGCGGCTGGTGGTGCCCTTGAAGGCCAGCTCGATCAGATCGGCACCGATGCCGATCGCTTCAAAGATCTGGGCGCCGTGGTAGCTGGCGAGCAGCGAGATGCCGATCTTTGAGAGGATCTTGCGCAGGCCGTCTTCCAGGGCCTTGCGCACGTTGGCCTGCACCAGATCCGCGGTGAGGGCGGGCAACTTGCCGCGCTCGATGTTGGTTTGCACCTTGGGCTGCGCCAGCCAGTGGCGCGCCGTTTCCCAGGTGAGCCAGGGGCACACGGCGCTGGCGCCGAAGCCGATCAGGCAGGCGAGGTGATGGGTGCTCCAGCACTGGGCCGTGTCGGCCACCAGGGAGGTCTGCAGACGCAGACCGAGGTTGAGCAGGTGGTGGTGCACCGCACCCACCGCCAGCAGGGGCGGGATGTAGGTGGTGGTAGCGGTGATGCCCCGATCCGAGAGCACCAGGATCTGGCTGCCGCCGCGCACAGCGGCCTCGGCCTCCACCTTGAGCCGCTCCACCGCCGCCGCCAGGCCCGAAGGCCCCTCGGTAATCGGCATCAGGGTGGAGAGGGTGCTGCAGGGGATGCCCTGCTGAGCCACGGCGGCCAGCTCGGCCTCGTTGAGGATGGGGCTATCGAGATGCAGCGCGGCAGCGGCGGATGCCTGGGGCTGCAGCGGTGAGCCGCGCTTGCCCAGATGCATCTCCAGGCTCATCACCAGCTTTTCGCGCAGCGGATCGATCGGCGGGTTGGTGACCTGCGCGAAGCGCTGCTTGAAATAGTCGTAGAGCAGATGCGGCTTATCGGAGAGCACCGCCAGGGGGATGTCGTCGCCCATGCAGTACGTGGGCTCCTTGCCGGCGCCGGCCATGTCTTCGATCACCAGATCGAAGTCTTCGGCGGTGAAGCCAAAGGCGGTTTGCAGCTGCAGCAACTCCAGATCGCCGAGGTTGCGCTCCTGGGCCCAGGTCTGGGCCTGGAGGTTGCGGCGATGCTCCGCCAGCCACTGGCCATAGGGGTGGCGACCAGCCACTTCCTGCTTCACCTCCCAGTTGTGCAGCAGGCGACCGTTCTCGAGATCCACCGCAAGCATCTGGCCGGGGCCGAGGCGGCCTTTTTCAATGATGCGGCTCTCCTCGAGCTCCACCACGCCGGTTTCCGAGCCCATCACCACAAAGCCGTCGTTGGTGATGCAGTAGCGAGCTGGGCGCAGGCCGTTGCGATCGAGGGTGGCGCCCACGCTGCGGCCGTCGGCGAACACCAGGAGAGCCGGACCATCCCAGGGCTCCTGGGTGCAGGCGGAATATTCGTAGAAGGCCTGAATCTCAGGCTTGTCGGCCAGCTCGGGCTGGTCGCGGAAGGCCTCCGGCACCAGGGTGAGCAGGCTCTCGGTGATCGGCCGGCCACTGCGCACCAGCAGCTCGAGGGTGGCGTCGAGGTTGGCGGAATCGCTGAAAGCCGGGTTCACCACCGGCTTGAGGTCGGCGGCGGCATCGCCCCACACCGCATCGAGATCAGCCTCCGAGGCGCGGGCCCAGTTGAGGTTGCCCAGCAGGGTGTTGATTTCGCCGTTGTGGCCGAGCAGCCGCATCGGCTGGGCCAGGGGCCAGCGAGGCAGGGTGTTGGTACTGAAGCGGCGGTGATACACCGCAAAGCTCACGGCGAAGCGCTCATCGCGCAGGTCGCCATAAAAGGCGGAGAGCACCTCCGAGCGCACCATCCCCTTGTAAACAACGGTGCGGCCGCTCAGGGAAGCGAAATACAGATCGCTTGCGCCTGCGCCCCAGGCGGCGCGAGCGCGATCACCGCAGCGGCGCCGCAGACGGAACAGCAGCGATTCGAGCGCATCACCAACCTCGGAGGCAGCGATCAGCCACTGCTCGATCACCGGAGCGGTGCTCCTCGCCAGCGGACCGAGCACCCCAGCATCAACGGGCACCACGCGCCAGCCCAGGCTGGTCAGACCGAGCTTGGCCGCCTCTTCGGCGCAAAACGTTTTGGCCTGCTCGCGGCGGTCGGCATCCGCCGGCAAAAACACCATGCCAAGGCCGCGGGAATCGCTGCTAGAGGCTGCTGCTTCAGGCCACACCGCATCCAGGTAGCTCCAGGGAATGCCACAAAGCACGCCCGCGCCGTCACCGGAATCACCGTCACCGCCGCAGCCACCGCGGTGCTCCATGCAATCGAGGCCGCGCAGGGCCTGCCGCAACACCCAGTGGCTGGCCTCACCCTTCAGGCTGGCGAGAAAACCCACTCCGCAGGCATCTTTCTCGCCGGCTACCGCCGCTGGAGCGGGGCTATCGCGATGGGGCCATTCGGGGCGAGAAAACAGCGACATAACCCGGCGACAACCTTGTACGAGTTGATCCAGCGCTAGAGCGAACCAAGCACCTCACAGATCGGGGGGCACCAGTGGTGCCGACTTCCAATGGGGCAGCTGACGGATCTGCACACGAAGTACACCGCAACCACCGCCGAAGCCCTGGCTCGCCCGACCTGAGGCCGCGCTGCGAACTGCTGATCCTAAGAGCTGAACTCCCCTGGGCGGACCTGGATGCGCTCGCTAGCGTGCCCAAGCCCGCCGCCTCAGTTGGATGGCACCCCTGACGGCGCTGGCGGCCCTGCTTCCAGGCATCCCCCTCACACCGCCACCACCGCCGCCCCAGGTTGTGGTTCCTGACGTAGCTCCACGGCTCCGACCGTCCAGCGCCGCCCGGAGCCAGGGCGCCGTGATCAACGTGAACGGCCAACGCCAGCAAGCCCTCTGGCGCTTCGAGCAAGGGGAGCTGTGGCTGCCGCTGGAGGTGCTGGAAGGGCAGTTGGGCGTGAGTCGCAGCACCAGTGCCAACGGCATCGAGCTCGACTGGTTTGGCCGCAAGGCAGTGGTGCCCCCTGAGCGCCAGCGCAGCCTCGACGATGAAGTAGCGGTGCCCGTGAGCACGCTGCTCGAAGCCGTCGGCGTTTCCGTTCGTCCCCTGGGCCAGGAGCTGCAACTCCAACTGCCCGCTCGTCCACTCCAGGCGATCCGCTGGAAGGACCAGGGCATCAGCGGCCGGCGCGTTGTGCTTGATCTCAGCGCGCCAGCGCTGGTGCGCAGCGGCGATGGACGGCTGTTGATCGGAACTGAGGCCACAGGCCTACAACTGGAGCAGCTGAACCAACTGGGGCTCAAGCCCAGCCAGAGCCAGGGCTGGCTTGCGCTGGAGGTTCCTCAGGAGGGGGAGAGGCTGAGCCTGGGGGGCCCCTGGCGTCTGGTGCTCGATCTACCGGCAGCAGAAGGCAGCGCCGTCGCGCCAGCGGCCCCCAGCCCCGAGCGCGATCCACGGCTGGTGGCCCTACAGAACCAGGGCCTGCAGATGGAACGGCGCATCAGCCGAATCGGGTCGCGGCAGGTGTTGATCCACAGCGTTCGTCTGGATCCACGCGCTGTGCCATTAGAGCTCCGGCCCCTGAATCGCAGTGATGGCATGCAGGGGCTCAGCAGCCTCACCCAGCTGGCCCGCCAGGACGAAGCGCTGATCGCCATCAACGGCGGCTACTTCAACCGAGTGAATCGCCTCCCGTTGGGGGCGATGCGCGAACAAGGCCGTTGGCTATCGGGTCCAATCCTCAACCGCGGTGTGGCCGGCTGGAGCGCTGGTGAACTCCCGAGCTTCGACCGGCTGATGCTGATCGAAGCGGTGGCCGATCGCAGCGGTCGCCGCTGGCCGATCGCCAGTGTGAATAGCGGCTACGTGCAAAAGGGCCTGGCGCGGTATACGGCCGACTGGGGCCCGCGTTACCAACCGATCACCGGTAGCGAAATGGCCGTGCTGTTGCGCAACGGCACAGTGAGCGAGCGCTTGGAGGCAGGGAAGCTCAACGCCGGTGTGGCACTGCGTCCTGGCGAGCAATTAATCGTGGCCCGGGGCGGCTTGAGCGTGCCTTGGCAACCAGGTGAACCCATAAGCCTGGAGAGCAAAGCCAGTAGTGGCGTCGGCCAGAAACCCAACGTTTTGGGTGGCGGCCCGCTGTTGTTAAAAGACGGTCAGGTGGTGCTCAATGGCGGTGCCGAGGGCTTCAGTTCTGGCTTCATCGCCCAGGCAGCTCCTCGCACGGTGATCGGCAGCGATGGCCGCCAGCTGTGGCTGATCACCCTGCAAGGGGTGAACACCCCCGGGCCCACTCTGATGGAAACAGCCCTGCTCATGCGCAAGGAAGGACTTATTGACGCCCTGAACCTCGATGGCGGCAGTTCCACAGGCCTGGTGGTGGCCGATGTCCACACCGTGAAAGGTCGTGGAGTGGCGGCAGCTGTGCACAACGGTCTCGGCCTGGTGCCGCGAGAAGGATCGCCGTCCCAACGGGCCATGGCGGCGGGCACGCGCTGAGCCGATCAGCCCCTGACACACTGGGCCGAACGCGCCGATCACGAGCCATGCCGAAGGGCCACAGCCTGCGCCTCACTGCAGCGGCCGCCGCCGAACTCGGTCGGCAGGCAGCAGTGGCGGGAACGCCCGGGATGATGCACCTCGACCTGGTGGACGGCAGCTGCGAGCGCTGGGTAATCCGCATCCGCCCCGGGCACCTTTCCGGCGTGCCCGTCGCCCGTGCCGATGGCATCACCCTGTTCGCACCGGGCGAGCAATGCGAGCGTCTCGGGGCTCTCGAGCTCGACTACCGCGGCGATCTAAGCGGCGGCGGCTTCCTGGTGCGGGCCGGCCGTGAGCTGCGGATCTGCGCCTGCGGCGCTGCCTTCAGCCCCAGGGACGAGGCGGCCGGGGCGGGGGTGCAGGCGACAAAGTAATGTTGTGGATTGTCGCAACGGTCGGGCTTCCGACCTCCCTAACCGGCCCTCGATGCCCACGATTCAGCAGCTGATCCGCAGCGAGCGGCAGCGCCTTACCCGCAAGACCAAGTCGCCCGCCCTGCGCGCCTGCCCCGAGCGCCGTGGTGTGTGCACCCGTGTGTACACCTCCACCCCGAAGAAGCCGAACTCGGCTCTGCGCAAGGTTGCCCGTGTGCGTCTCACCTCCGGTTTCGAGGTCACGGCCTACATCCCCGGAATCGGCCACAACCTCCAGGAGCACTCCGTGGTGATGATCCGCGGCGGGCGTGTCAAAGACCTGCCCGGCGTTCGCTACCACATCATTCGCGGCACCCTCGACACCGCTGGTGTGAAGGATCGCCGCCAATCGCGCTCCAAGTACGGCGCCAAGACGCCCAAGGATTGATCTCCTTACCAGCCGTTTCCTGACTTTCATTCCCCAGGTTTATGTCCCGCCGCAACGCCGCCGAGAAGCGCCCGATTCTTCCGGATCCTCAGTTCAACAGCCGTCTAGCCACGATGATCGTGGCGCGACTGATGAAGCACGGCAAGAAATCCACTGCGCAGCGGATCTTGTCTGATGCCTTCTCACTGATCGGCGAGCGCACCGGCACAAACCCCCTGGAAGTGTTCGAAACCGCCGTCAAGAACGCCACTCCCCTGGTGGAAGTGCGCGCTCGTCGCGTCGGTGGCGCCACCTATCAGGTGCCCATGGAAGTGCGTCAGGAACGCGGCACCGCCATGGCGCTGCGGTGGTTGGTGAACTTCTCGCGTGCCCGCAACGGCCGCAGCATGGCCCAGAAGCTGGCGGGTGAACTGATGGACGCCGCTAACGAAGCCGGCAGCGCTGTTCGCAAGCGCGAAGAGACCCACAAGATGGCCGAAGCCAACAAGGCCTTCGCTCACTACCGCTACTAAATCGCAGCGACTGCAGGGCCTGGGCGGCCCTGCACCAGAACGGGTCGGCAGAGTCGACTTGTAGAGTGACGCCCACTTTTTTGTTGATTACACCCTCCGGAGACCGACCCCGTGGCTCGCGCCTATCCCCTAGAACGCGTAAGAAATATCGGTATTGCCGCACACATTGATGCTGGCAAAACCACCACCACCGAACGCATCCTGTTCTATTCGGGTGTGGTGCACAAAATCGGTGAGGTGCACGATGGCGCCGCCGTGACCGATTGGATGGCCCAAGAGCGCGAGCGGGGCATCACCATCACGGCTGCGGCCATTTCCACCAGCTGGAAAGACCACCGCATCAACATCATTGACACACCCGGCCACGTGGACTTCACCATTGAGGTGGAGCGTTCCATGCGGGTGCTCGACGGCGTAATCGCCGTGTTCTGCGCCGTGGGTGGCGTGCAGCCCCAGTCGGAAACCGTGTGGCGTCAAGCGGATCGCTACAGCGTTCCCCGCATGGTGTTCGTCAACAAGATGGACCGCACCGGCGCAGACTTCCTCAAGGTCTACGGCCAGATCAAGGATCGCCTCAAAGCCAACGCCGTTCCCATTCAGCTGCCGATCGGTGCTGAGGGCGAGCTGAGCGGGATCATCGACCTGGTGAAGAACCGCGCCTTCATCTACAAGGACGATCTCGGCAAAGAAATCGAAGAGGCCGACGTGCCGGCCGACATGAAGGATCTCGTTGACGAGTGGCGCGCCACTCTGATGGAGACCATCGCTGAAACCGATGAGGCTCTGATCGAGAAGTTCCTCGAGGAAGGTGAGCTCAGCGAAGAGGAACTCCACCAAGGCATCCGCGAGGGCGTGCTCAAGCACGGCCTGGTGCCGATGCTGTGCGGCTCAGCTTTCAAGAACAAAGGCGTTCAGCTCCTGCTTGACGCCGTGGTGGATTACCTGCCTGCACCGGTGGATGTTCCCCCGATCCAAGGCCTGCTGCCCGATGGCAGCGAAGCCGCCCGTCCCGCCGAAGACAGCGCTCCCTTCAGCGCCCTGGCCTTCAAGGTGATGGCCGATCCTTTCGGCAAACTCACCTTCGTGCGCATCTATTCGGGTGTGCTACAGAAGGGCAGCTACGTTCTCAACTCCACCAAGGACAAGAAAGAGCGCATCTCCCGCCTGATCGTTCTCAAGGCCGACGACCGCGAGGAAGTGGATGAACTCCGCGCTGGCGACCTCGGCGCTGTTCTCGGCCTGAAAGACACCACCACCGGCGACACCCTGTGCGTGGACAGCGATCCGATCATCCTGGAATCGCTCTACATCCCCGAGCCGGTGATCTCGGTGGCTGTCGAGCCAAAGACCAAGGGCGATATGGAGAAACTCTCCAAAGCCCTGCAATCCCTGTCCGAAGAAGATCCCACGTTCCGGGTTCGCACGGATCCGGAAACCAGCCAGACCGTGATCGCTGGCATGGGCGAACTCCACCTGGAAATCCTGGTGGACCGCATGCTGCGCGAGTTCAAGGTGGAAGCCAACATCGGCGCTCCGCAGGTCTCTTATCGCGAAACCATTCGCGGTAAGGCCAAGGGCGAAGGAAAGTTCGCTCGTCAAACAGGCGGTAAGGGCCAATACGGCCACGTGGTGATCGAAATGGAGCCCGGCGAGCCGGGCTCTGGCTTCGAATTCGTCAACAAGATTGTTGGCGGCATCGTGCCCAAGGAATACATCGGTCCGGCTGAAGCCGGCATGAAGGAAACCTGCCAATCCGGTGTGATTGCAGGCTTCCCGATGATCGATGTGAAAGTCACCATGGTCGACGGGTCTTACCATGATGTGGACTCGTCGGAGATGGCGTTCAAGATCGCCGGATCCATGGCCTTCAAGGACGGCGTCAAGAAGTGCAACCCTGTGCTGCTTGAACCGATGATGAAGGTCGAGGTGGAGGTTCCCGAGGATTACCTCGGTTCCGTTATCGGCGACCTCTCATCCCGCCGTGGACAAGTCGAGGGCCAATCCGTGGAAAGCGGACAGTCCAAGGTTCAGTCCAAGGTGCCTCTGGCCGAGATGTTCGGCTACGCCACCCAGCTCCGATCCATGACCCAGGGTCGGGGTATCTTCTCGATGGAATTCAGCCATTACGAGGAAATTCCTCGCAATGTGGCAGAAGCCATCATCTCCAAGAATCAGGGCAATTCCTGATCTTTCCCATACCCATTTACCCCCCGATTCTTTTTCATCATGGCTCGCGAGAAGTTCGAAAGGAATAAGCCCCACGTCAACATCGGCACCATCGGCCACGTTGACCACGGCAAGACCACCCTCACCGCCGCCATCACCAATGTGCTGGCCAAGAAGGGTCAGGCCAAAGCCCAGGCTTATGACCAGATCGACGGTGCTCCTGAAGAGCGTGAGCGCGGTATCACCATCAACACCGCTCACGTTGAGTACGAGACCGACGGTCGTCACTACG
>JBIIDQ010000286.1:0-2823 GCA_044238295.1 Vulcanococcus sp. | reverse complement strand
CAGCACCGAGAGGTGCGCTTGGCAGACCAGCACCGAGAGGTGCGCTTGGCAGACCAGCACCGAGAGGTGCGCTTGGCAGACCAGCACCGAGAGGTGCGCTTGGCAGACCAGCAGCAAAGCGCAAAAGGAAACTGAAACCATGCCCCGAGAGGGCCGAAAAGGTATAGATTCAGATCAGCATGGACTTTGAGTTCGATCCCGCCAAAAGCGATGCCAACCTGCGGCGGGATCCGGCTCTGCTGGAGATCTCGGCCCGCACCAGCGATGAATCCCGCTTCCTGGTCATTGCCCGCCTTCACGGGCGGCATTGGTCCGCCGTGATCACCTACCGCCAGCAGGCCATCCGTCTGATCTCCGTCCGCCGCTCCCGCCCCGAGGAGGTGCAGCTCTATGAACAGCTCTGAATTCGATCGACGCTTCGAGGAGGGGGAGTCCGTGATCGATGCACTTGACCTCTCCGCTGCCCGTCGCCCCCGGCTGGAGCAGAGGCGTGTCAACGTCGATTTCCCGATCTGGATGGTCGAACAGCTCGACCTGGAAGCGTCCCGCCTGGGTGTGACACGCCAGTCGATCATCAAGGTCTGGCTCGCTGAGCGCCTTGAGCGCCACAGGGATCCGGTCAATGCGCCTGATCGGAAGCCTCATTGCCCTGAAAGCTCCCCCCTCCGCCAGATCCCACCCAGTAGCCCGCAGCAGTCATCACGTTGCCCATGACGCTGTCCCGCATCACTCACGATTCAGCTGCCGATGGGCCGAGCGTGCTTCAGGTGCGCTGCTTGAACGTCCTGCCCGAGGCGATCGGCACGCTGGTGCTGTCACTGCTCAAGACCTATGGCGCCGAGATCGAGCAAGGGGAGCTGGTGGTCGCCGATGAGCGCCGGCAGCGAGGCCAGACCTAGGCAACCGTGCTAGTACAGGTGTACGCATCTGGAGCGGTTCATGGGCGTCCCCTTGCCCCGGCCGGCAGCCCTGGCAGCCAGGCTTGAAACCCCGATCGAGGAGTGGCCCTACCTCGATGAAGGCACCCTGCTCAGGACCCGCAGCCGCAAGGTCTGCATGACCTGCCACTGGTTTCGCCACCACGCGGGAGTGAACTGCATCCCGGTGCTCACTTGCCAGCTGCATCAGGGTCTGATCGCCCACGGCGAGCACCTAGTCAGTCGCTGCCAGGGCTGGACCGACGACATGACCCGGCAGCAGGGCTGGGCGCCGGAGGTGGCCTGAGCAGCCCATGCACCCCAGCGCTGTCACCGGCAAGCGGCCGCCACTCTCCCCCCAGGAGGGCTGGCTGAGCGACGGCTGCCAGGTGCTGCACTTCAGGCCACGGCGTTACGACCGCTGGAGTCAGAGCCTGGAGGTGACCTTCGGGGAGGTGATGGCCGGCGGTGAGCCACCGCTGCTCTAGGCGCAGCCTTCCGCGCAGCGGCGGCGCCGGGAGGCGCTCACCCGTGAGCAGGCGATCAAGCTCTGGGCCCAGAAGCGCCAGCAGGGCTGGCAGGCCTGTTCACCGCCGTGGAGGCCGCCTGCTCCTCCACGGGCCTGAACTGCATTACCACCACTGCGTCGCCCAGCCGCGGTGGCGGACGAACCAGGTCGTCATCGCCTGAATCGTGAGCGGATCCTCGCCGCCTGCATCGGTTGTGTCAGGACGCCTTGAACTCTGGCGCGCTCATCAGGCGGCTGTTGAACTTGTCTGTGGATGTGGAGGAACCAAGGCATCAAGGCGATTGGCCAGGTGAGCAACTGGAATCATGAACACGATGGCCAGTGAGCACTGCAACCACTGCTGCAAGGTCAGCGGTGCCGTACCGAAGAACCCATTCATCCGCCCCCACTGACTGAACAGCACCTGCAGCAGCAGCGCACCGACAAGGCCGAGCAGCAGGGGCGGTGAGCGCCACAGGGCCATGGCCAGCCGGCCCCAGTGCCAGGGCAGGTGCTGGGCGACTTCGCTGAGGCTGATCAGATAGGCCACCCGAGAGAGCACCAGGGTCTGCACCGCCATGGTGCGGGCGATGGCGCGATCGCCGCTCTGGCTCTCGGCCCAGAAGAACATGCCGAAGATCACCACCCAGCTGAAGGCCGACACCAGCAGCAGCCGCAGCAGCAGCGGGCGGTTGAGCAGGGGGCGATCCGGCCGCTGAGGCGGCAGGTTCATCAGCCCGGGAGCCTTCGGCTCGAAAGCCAGCGGTAGCGACATGGTGAGGGAGTTGACCATGTTCAGCCAGAGCACCTGCAGGGCGGTGATCGGCAGCTCCAGCCCCATCAGCGCGCTGATCAGAATGGTGAAGGATTCGCCACCGTTCACCGGCAGGCAGAAAGCCATGGCGCGATGCAGGTTGAGGGCGACGCCCCGGCCCTCTTCCACCGCTGCGGCGATGGCGGCGAAATTGTCATCGATGAGCACCATGGCGGCCGCGTCCCGGGCCACGGCAGTGCCGCCGGCCCCCATGGCGATGCCGATGTCGGCCTGGCGCAGCGCCGGAGCATCGTTGACGCCATCGCCGGTCATGGCAACAATCTGACCGCTGCCCTGCAGGCTGCGCACCAACTCCAGTTTCTGCGCCGGTGCCATGCGTGCGAACACGTCGGTCTGCAGAGTCACAGCGTCGAGCTGATCCGCAGGCAGGACTGCCAGGCTTCGTCCATCGATGGCGAGCGGTTCCGGCCGGTGGCCGATCCCCATCTGGCGGGCAATCGCGATGGCGGTGCGGATGTGATCGCCGGTGATCATCTTCACGGTGATGCCCGCGGCCCGGCAGGCGGCCACCGCGCGCGTGGCCTCGGGGCGCGGCGGATCGGCCATGCCCTGCAGGCCCAGAA
>JBIIDQ010000287.1:0-2823 GCA_044238295.1 Vulcanococcus sp. | reverse complement strand
TCGCCTTCCAGGTGATCGAGATAGAGACCGCAGTGCAGAAAGCGCCGATCGAAGCCGCTGAAATCGGTGGGGGTGCGCACCAGATAGCGCCACAGCTGGGAGCGCCAGTCGATCTGGGGATCTGCGATCTCACCCAGATGGCGCTGCATGCCTGCGGGCAGGCTGCCCTTGCCCTGGCTACTGGCCAGAACCCTGGCCTGCTGGATCGCCTGTTTCCAATGGGCCTCGAGGGCGCTCCGATCATGAAGCTCATACAGCTCACCGGCGGGATCGTGGCTGCTGCCATCCCCTCCTTCGTTTCCTTCCCCTTTGTCTCCTTCCTCCTCCTCACCTGCCAAACCCATTGATCCAGGCTTCAGCAGGTCGGCTAGGGGCAAGGTGGGGCGCTTCTTCTTCGATTTCTTCTGCAGCAGCTCATAAATCTCCTCGACACTGAGGTGCTCGAGCTTGGTGTCGCGGATCGCGCCTTGGGGCAGGGCGACGCTTTCCTCGGCCGCCACCATCCCATTCACCACAATGTCGGCGGCAATATTGAACAGCTCAGGGTCTCGCACGCCGCGGCGGCTGGGGTGAAGCAGGGCCGCGTGCAGCAGCTCATGTAAGAACACCGCATCGCGCTCCACCGGCTTCAGATCCCCATAGCCCTTGGGATGGAAGAACAGCAGCCGCCCATCGGTGGCAGCGATGGGTACATCCTCTGTAAAGCGAACATCCACAAACAACGCCAGCGCCGCAAAGAACGGCGAGTGACGCCGCAGGCGGATGCGAGTGGCGCTGATCAGATCGCTGAGCTGCTCGGCGGTGCGGGTCATCAGCCGCCGCTCACTGGTTGATCAGCTGGCTGTAGTGGGCCAGGTACTTCTGGATGGCAGTGTCCTTCATCACCACCTTGGCGAGGTTGGCCAGCTGCTTGCGGCGCTGGAACTGGTTCACCACGTCTGCGGCATAGAGCTGCACCCACTCTTCACTAGCCTTGGCGATCAACCATTGGAACACTGCCAACACCTGTGGTGGCTTCTGCGACCGTACGGTTAGGCCCGTTGTCGTAGCCCAACGACTAGAGGCTTCCTTGGGAAAGGCGATCTTGTCACCTTGACCGGCAACGATCCCATCGAGATCGGGCAAGTCGTTGTAGACGGCGAGATAGGCGCGGAATTCTGAAGCGGCACCCTCTCCCACTGCCGCATCCACCGGCAGATTGGCGCGATACAGCCGACTGGCCATCTCCCAGGTCCGTGGCGAGGGCCAGGCAGGGGTCTTGTGGTCGAGTTTGTGAAGCAGCGTCGGCCGGTAGCCCAGGAATGCAATCACCTGCTCGGAGAAGCCTCGCTCGAGAGCATGGCTCTTGAAGCTGTCGAAATCAGCTTCCACCGTGAGATGGAGGAACCGGTTGGCTAGTGGCGCCGGCATCTCAAATACCGAGGCCCGATCTTCCTTGCGGTTGCCGGCGGCCCAGAGAAACCAGCCATCGGGCACCACATAGCTGCCCACGCGCCGATCGAGGATCAGCTGCTGAGCGACGCCCTGCATCGCTGGCGGGGCCATGTTGAGTTCATCGAGAAACAAGATGCCCTTGCCCTGGCGGGGCAGAAACTCCGGCGGATACCAGGTGGACGTACCCGTGATGTCGTCCTTGCCCGGTGGCACCGGCACAGGCAGGCCACGCAGGTCGGTGGGGGCCAGCTGGCTCAGCCGTAGATCAATGAAGTCCAGCTCGGCGTTCTGTGCCACCTGAGACACGATGCTCGACTTACCGATCCCAGGAGGGCCCCAGATCATCGTGCTGATCGGTAGATCCGACTGCACAAGCTGATTGAGATAGTTGATGAGATGGGATGGTTTGAGGCTTGTCATGGAAGCGGTCAGGTCAGCAAGTGGTGAAGGTTTAGATGAATGCTTGCCAGGTCTTGGTTCGTTATTTCACTGATTCTGCACTAGAAGCACTTTCCCTGGTCTTCGATGGTGAGACCTTCTTGGGTTATGCAGTTTCCGCATGGGCCTCGCTATGTGAATGCACTTCAGACCAGCCTTTCTTGATGTTGTCCCCGATCAGCGCATCGGCGATCTGTTGTGCTTCGTAGGTGTTGGCTCCCCTGGAGGCCAAGGATCGGCGCATGGACACAGGTCGACTGTTCACAACGTTTTGTGGTGCAGCCTGTCCCTTGACAATGACGAACCGTACGAAGTCATTGCGGGCAACAGCATCAGCCAGATGAAGAGTGCGCATCACTTAGAGCATCTCGAAATCTCGGTCGTCCTCGGTCCCCGCCACCTCCAGAGGCAGTGGTGGGGCATTTGGTGCTCGAAAGCGGAGCTCAATCAGCATACCGACCAGAAAGGAAGTGGGCTCTGAGATTGAAGGGAAACCGCCAGAGTTGGCCAGGCTGAAGTGACCCAACAAGGCTATCGTCAATGGATTCGGGCTCCAGGCAGTAGACAGACGTGGCGGCAAGCTCTGGCAGGTCGGTGGCGGGCAATGGCCCCTGGAGATCCATCGTTTCTCCCAGGGTGGAGGACACCTGTGGAAGGGGTGTGCCATCGCTGTCCTGGGCTCGGATCTCCCTGGTCTCCACCTGGCGACCATCAAGGTCAAACCATCCCTGATAAGGGCTGCACCGTCATCAGTCAGGCCGTCTCGTGTGCAGGCCTGACCGGCTGAGGCGACAGACATCCGGCGCTTGGCGCCATCAAGCTTGCGGCGTTTAAGCCTACTGAGCTGGAAGGAGCTCGTCGCACTGAAGTGAGTCACCACAACAGGCTTGGCCATGCTGCTGAGTCCAATGGAATGAACCTACGCCCTCAGAATGACCCCAACAAGGGCCA
>JBIIDQ010000285.1:0-2832 GCA_044238295.1 Vulcanococcus sp. | reverse complement strand
GCGGCCAGGGCCTGTTTGAAGCGATCCAGAGCCAAAGGGCTGCACCAGCTCCTGTCAGTGTGGCGTCCTCACACCGCAATGGCCAATGCAGGGCGGATGGTGATGCCTGAGCTGCTGGATCCCAACTGGATCGTGCATTGCGCCGATGACCTGCTGGTGATCAACAAGCCTTCGGGCTTGCTCTGCCAGCCAGGTCTGGGGCCCGCTTTGGCCGATTCTTTGATCACGCGGGTCAAGCAGCGCTGGCCCCAGGGCCAATTGGTGCACCGCCTCGATCGCGACACCTCCGGACTCATTCTGATCGCGCTGACGCCCGAACTGCATCGTGCCCTCAGTCGTTTGTTCGCTGAGCGCCAAGTGCTGAAGCGCTACATCGCCGATGTGTTCGGTCTCCCGCCTGAAGCCCAGGGCGTGATCGAGCTGCCGATCGCCAAACGCCAGCATCGCCCACCCCTGTATGGCGTGAATCCGGCGGGTAAAGCCTGCACGACTTGCTGGCGGTTGCTTGAGGTCAGCCCGCCCCATGGTCAGAATCCCGCCTGCAGTCGCTTGGAGCTGGAGCCCCGCACCGGTCGCTCCCATCAGCTGCGGGTGCATCTCAGCGCCATCGGGCTTCCGATCGTGGGAGATCCCCTGTATGGCGCGCAGGTCGCCGTTGGTTCAGAACGGTTGCATCTGCACGCCTGCGCCCTTCAGCTGCACCATCCCCTCACTAGCCGCAGCATGCTGCTGGAGGCTCCAGTTCCCTTTGAGCTTTCCTGCCGATGACCGTTCAGCCACCGGCGGTTGTGCTGTTGGGCTACACCGCAGCCAGCCTCACCACGCTCAGCTTCATCCCTCAAGCGATCAAAACGCTGCGCACTCGAGATACTTCCGGCATCTCGCTGCGCATGTACTCCCTGTTCAGTGCAGGCGTGGCCCTCTGGGGTGTCTATGGCTTGCTCACTGGTGACGGCCCATTGATTGCAGCCAATGCCATCACCCTGGTAGCGGCTGGGTTGATTCTGGATCGAAAGTGGCGCGCCTTTTGGCAGGAACGCCGTGTCCGGCGCGCCGTGGAGCGCAGCGATGCTCAGCGGTTGCGTGGTGGTCGCCCGCTGCCATAACGCAGCTGTGCCAGCCAGCTTTGGATTTTCAGGCCGCTGCAACCCGCCGCCGCTGCAAGCACCAGTGCTAGGCCGCCCCAGAGGCCAGGCCCCATCCAAGCCGCCACGAGTGCAGCGACCGCTGCCAGTCCCCAGCTGATGGGCTGGAGCTTCTGAAGGCGCTGATCAGCTCCCGCGCAGCTGTGGCAGTGCCGGGTGTGCGCCTCGTAGCGCTCCATCAGCTCGCGCCGCGACAGCCGAGGAGGTAGGCGTTCACCAGGGAAGGGCTCACCTCCGTAGCGGTTGACCCAGTCGTGCAGCGCACGCACGTAGAGATCCGCGCTGGTGGGTAAGTGAAAGCTGCGTATGGCGTGATGGCTGCCGCCGCGCTCTTCCAGGACCCGCTCTTGCCAGTGCAAGAAGACCTGGTCGTCTTCCAGCACAACGTGGTTGCCCAAGTGTTGCAGCCATTGGGGCCGCAATTTCAGTAGCCGACCCGGCCAGGGGGAACCGAACTGGAAGGGAAAGCGAGCGAATAGGCGGCACTCACCGCGGCGGATTGGTGTGGCGTAGACCACGGTGAGGATTCGGGCAAACCCCTTGGCCGTGAGGTCATGCCACATGAGCGCTGGCGCGGCATAGGTGGTGAACTGGCTGCCGAGCTTCCCTCGCCGCGGGCCCTCCTGCCACAGGCCGGTGAAGCCTTCTGGCCCGAAGTCCGTGAGCTCGAGAGCCACCGGCCCGGCGTTCTCACGGCGCCCCACCGTGGCGTGGTGGGTGAAAGGCACATGGCTCACATCCAGAACGTTCTCCAGCAGGGTGAGGGCATCCATCGGCAGGTCGCGGAAGGTGTCCTGCACCAGCCAGCCGGGCTCGTCCAGCACGGGCACCACCGGCAACGGCTGTTCGCTGGCTTCTGTGGCCTCACCGCTGTAGATGAAGAGCAGCCCTTGCCCCATCGCGGTGGCGTAGCTGCGGCAGTGGCTGCGCTGGCCGCTGCTGCTGCCCAACTCAGCCTGAGGAATGGCGGTGCATTGGCCTTCTCCGTTGAACGTCCAGCCGTGATAAGGGCATTCCAGCTCTCCTGCTGCGTTTAATCGCCCATCCGAGAGCGGCACTAACCGATGTGGGCAGACATCGGCAAAGGCTCTCCACTGCTGGCTGTTGCGCTCGAACCACAGCACCAGGTCTTGCCCTATCAACGTGAAGGCGGTGGGCTTCACGGGATCGAGATCCCGCACGAAGGCAACGGGGTACCAGGCGTGTTGCCATCGATTCGCTGGCTGGATTGAGCTGACCTCCATCAGGCGCTGTAGCCCTTGCGAGCCGGGATCGGATAAGGAATCCGACGATGGCGCATCCGCCGCCATACCCGAACGAAGGCCCGCACTAACAGCTCCAGTTCGGCGAGGCTGAGGCCGCTATCGAGCAGTTGGCCATCACGCCAGCGGGCCTCCACGATGCGCCGCACCATGGCTCGCGCTTCTTCTTCGCTGGTGTCTGGAGGAAGGGAGCGCAGCGCTGCTTCGCAGCCATCGGCAAGCATCAACACGGCGGTTTCTCGGCTGCGCGGGATCGGGCCGCGGTAGCGGAAATCCGCTTCTTGGATGCCGGGATCGCGGCGCCGGGCTTCATGCAGGAAGTAGCCCATCTTCAAGGTGCCCTGGTGCTCGGGGATGAAGTCGGCTAGGGGCCGCGGCAGGCGATAACGGCGCGCCAGTTTCAGACCCTCATCCACATGGGCTTG
>JBIIDQ010000284.1:0-2841 GCA_044238295.1 Vulcanococcus sp. | reverse complement strand
TTCTTCGGCAGATCGGGATAGAAATATTGCTTGCGATCGAACTTGCTGTGCTCGGCAATGTTGAGGTTGAGCGCCATCGCCGCCTTCACCGCATACTCGAGCACCTTCTGATTGAGAACGGGCAACGTGCCCGGCAAGCCGCACACCACCGGATCGATGTGGGTGTTGGGGTCATCGCCGAAGGCCGTGGAGGCACTGGTGAAGATCTTGCTATTGGTCCCCAGCTGCACGTGGGTCTCCAGGCCGATCACGGCTTCCCAGGCGGCCTCAGCAGCCATGTGTGTTCTCCATGCGTGGGCCGATCCTATGGAAAGGGCCCGGTGGCCATCGGCCGCTGCGGACTGAAACACTGAAGGGCCTTCTGCCGCTGCCTCTCAGCCATGGCCGCCACTGCTGCGACCGAAACCGCTGCACCGGTGCTGATCCTGGGCGGCGGCCTGATGGGCCTGGCCATGGCCCATGCCCTGGCGCGCAGCGGCAGGGCCGTGGAAGTACTGAGCCGGCGCCGCAGTGAAGCGGCAGGCTTCGTGGCGGCCGGAATGCTCGCTCCCCACGCCGAAGGGCTGAGCGGCGCCCTGCTGGAGCTCGGCCAGCGCAGCCTTGAACGCATCCCGAGCTGGGTGTCCCAGATCGAAGCTGACAGCGGCCTGAGCTGCGGCCTGCGCCCCTGCGGCATCGTGGTGCCCTTCGCCACGGCAGCGGAGCGGGACGTGTACCCCACCGCCGCGTGGGGGGAAAGCCTCGACCGTGAGGGGCTGGAGCGAGAACTTCCGGGCATCGGTCCCGGCTGGCAGGCGGGGCTGTTGTTCCGCCAGGACGGTCAGATCGACAACCGCCGCCAACTGATGCGCGCCCTGGAACGGGCTTGCGTGGAACGGGGGGTGCGCTTCCAGGAGGGAGTGGAGGTGCTGGAGCTCCTGCAAGACGAGGGGCGCCTCACGGGCGTGAGCGTGCGTGACGCCGCAGCGGATCTCCAGATCCTCCAGGCGAACACAGCCGTGCTCTGCAGTGGCGCCTGGAGTGCACAGCTCCTTCCGCAGCTTCCGATCTTCCCGGTGAAAGGGCAGATGGTGTCGCTGCAGGGGCCGCGCGATGCCCTGCAGCGGGTGATCTTCGGCCCTGGCACTTATCTGGTGCCCCGCGAAGATGGCCTGCTGGTGGTGGGGGCCACCAGCGAGCGTGAAGCCGGCTTCACCGAGGGCCTCACCCCCTTTGGCCAGCGGCAGCTGCAGGCCGGCGTGGAGGCGCTCCTGCCCGCCGCCAGCCAGTGGCCGCCGATGGAGCGCTGGTGGGGATTCCGGCCCTGCACCCCTGATGAGGGGCCGCTGCTGGGGGGCAGTGGCATCTCGGGGCTCTGGCTCGCGGCAGGTCACCACCGCAACGGAGTGTTGCTGGCGGCCATCACCGCCGAACTGCTGGCGGCTTGCCTGAGCAGCGCTGGCTGCACTGCGGAGCAACAAGCACTTCTCAATGCTTTCCGCTGGGATCGCTTCGGAGCCTGAGCCCAGGTTGCCGGAACCCAAAGCGCGCAAACAGCCCGCACGAAGCCCCTGGGCCTGAACAGGCTCTGCAAGGTGTGTTGGCGGCGCTGACCCTGGCCTGAGCCAAGGCAGCGCTGCCCAACGCGGGACTCAACCCTCGACGCGCCAGGTCTGATCAGCCGGGGTCCAGTCGCTCAGCTCAGAGGGCTGGAACCACAGGTCGATTTCGAACTGGGCAGTTTCCGGGGCATCGGATCCGTGGATCACGTTGCGGCCGATGTTCACTGCCAGGTCGCCGCGGATGGTGCCGGGCTCGGCTTCGAGGGGCTTGGTGGCGCCGATCAGCTTGCGGGCGCTGGCGATCACGCCATCGCCTTCCCACACCATGGCCACCACGGGGCCGGAGGTGATGAAGTCCACCAGACCAGCGAAGAAGGGGCGCTCGCGGTGCACGCCGTAGTGGCTCTCAGCCAGCTCACGGCTGGGGGTGAGCTGCTTGAGGCCCACCAGCTTGAAGCCCTTGCGCTCGAAGCGGCCGAGGATCTCGCCCACCAGGCCGCGCTGCACGCCATCGGGCTTGATGGCAATAAAAGTGCGTTCGGCAGCCATGAAAGAAAAAGCATCAGATCCGGCCCATCGTCCGCGGCGGGCCTGCCGCTTGGCAAGCACAAGCGGGCAATGGCCTGGCGCGACTGATGCAGATCCTTAGATTTTCAGCACTCTGCTCAGCCCTCCTCGATGGTGACCGCCCCATCCGCCATCGCCGGCCTGCAGCAGGGCTGGAGCACCGCCGACAGCGCCAAGCTTTACGGCCTGAGCCGCTGGGGGGAGCCCTACTTCACGGTGAATGCCCGTGGGCATATCAGCGTGCAGCCTCAAGGAGATCGGGGCGGCAGCCTCGATCTGCTGGAACTGGTTCAGGGCTTGGAGGGCCGGAACCTCGGCCTGCCCTTGCTGATCCGTTTCGACGACATCCTCGAAGACCGACTGGAACGGCTGCACGCCGCCTTTGAGCGCGCCATCGCCCAATACGGCTACGCCGGCCGGTATCAGGGTGTGTTCCCGGTGAAGTGCAACCAACAGCGCCACGTGGTGGAGGAGCTGGTGAGCTGCGGCCGCCGTTGGCATTTCGGCCTGGAGGCCGGCAGCAAAGCCGAACTGCTGATTGCGCTCTCGCTGATCGACGACCCTGAGGCGCTGTTGATCTGCAACGGCTACAAAGACCAGCGCTATATCGAAACCGCGATCCTGGCCCGCCGTCTCGGCCGCCAGCCAGTAGTGGTGATTGAGCAGGCCGATGAGGTGGAGCGGATCATCAGCGCCAGCCGGGCCCTGGGGGCTGCGCCATTCATCGGCATCC
>JBIIDQ010000032.1:0-10271 GCA_044238295.1 Vulcanococcus sp. | reverse complement strand
TGCGGAAGCCGCAGCGGCATCACGCGTGGATGAGACGCGTTCAGCAATGGACGGCTCGTGAGGGTGCGTGGCTGCAACATCAGCTCGCCTCCCTGCCCGGGATCGTGCCCATGCCATCCGCGGCCAATTACCTGTTGATTCGCGGGGAGTTGCAGGGCAAGCCCGTGTCGCTGCAGCCGTTGCGGGAGGCGTTGGAGAGGCGTCACCGCATCCTCTTGCGTGACTGCCGCTCCTTTGAAGGTCTAGATGCAACCTGGTTGCGCATCGGCTATCAGAGCCGCGCTGGCAATCGGCGCATCATCCGAGCGATGCGTCAGGAGCTCAACTCCATCAGCAACCCCGCCAGCAATTGATCCGCATCCCGCACCGCCAGCCGCTCCATTCCGCCACGCATTTGCAGCAATGGATCAACGGCTGGATCGCACCCCCGCAAGCGCGGCCCGAGCAGGCGCCAGATCGTTTGCTCCAGCGCCGGGTGTTCCGGCGGGTGCTGCCACACGATCACGGCGGCACCGAGGGCCGCGGCTGCCCCGGCATTGGCGTCTTGATGCTGATCGGCAGCCTGGGGGAAGGGCACCAGGATCGACGGGCTGCCGCACACCGCTAGTTCGCTGAGGCTGCCTGCGCCGGCGCGGCTGATCACCAGGTCGGCGTGCTGCAGTAGGCCCGCCACCTCATCGCTAAACGGACGCTCGGCGTAGTGCGGGTGGTGGAGGTGGCCGCACTCGGGGTCGTTGCTGCCGCTGAGATGCACCACGCGGCAGCCGGCGCTCAGTAAGCGGGGCAACAAGGGCCGCACCATGCGATTGAGGCCCACCGCTCCCTGACTGCCGCCCATCACCACCAGCAGGGGCCCGGGGCCGCTAGGTACCCATGCCGGTAGGGCTGCCGGATCTAAGAACTCCCGTCGCACGGGGGTGCCGGTCACCCGTGGTTGGCAGCTTTGGAGCCGCTCGGCGGCTTGGGGCAGGCCCACCGCCACATGGGTGCAGAGCTTGCCGAGCAGCCGCGTCACCCGGCCGGGAACGCCATTCGATTCGTGCAGCACCACTGGAACACCGCACCAGCGGGCCGCCAAGATCGCTGGTGCGGCGATGTAGCCGCCAGTGCTGAACACCACCCGGATGCGCTCGCGACGAATCAGCTGTCGCACAGTCCAGCTGGCGCCGATCAAGCGCAGCAGGTTAAGCAGTTTGTGGAGCCCTCGCCCCTGCAGCCCGCCTGCTTGCACGGTGTGGAGGCGGATCTCCGCTGGCACCAGTTCGGTCTCCAGGCGATCAGGCACACCCAGCCACTGGATTTGCCAGTCGTTGGGAAGCGCCTGCGCTACGGCCAGAGCTGGGAACAGATGCCCGCCGGTGCCGCTGGCCGCGATCAACAGGCGGGGCATGGTGGCGCCGGAAAGACGCGCCTAACTTAAGGGCCGTGTGTTGGTTGAGCCCCAGTGTTGTTGCGCCCTCTCCTGCCGGCTGCCCTCGCTTTGGCCGGTGTGGTGATGGCGGCGCCGTTGCGGGCGGCTCCCAGCCTGCAGGCCCTGCAGGATGCCCTCAACAGCAGCGCGCCGGCCGCTCTAAACGCGGTGCTCGAGTCTGGTCAGGGCCTCGATCCTGGCGAGGTGGATCGCCGCCGCCTGTTGCTCCGCCAGCAGTTTCCCGATGCCAGCTGGAGCGTGCAGCCCGGACCGACGTTGAAGGACGGCAGGGCGACCACCGAAATCAACGTGATCGGCAGCCGTGAGCAGGGGCCCTACCGCTTCCGTTTTGAGGCGCGTCAGCAGTTGGTGCTTGGCGCCAGTGGCCCACGCTTCAACAGTCAGGAGGTGATTCGTGAGTCGTCTCTGCTGCGCAGTGGTGATAACGACCTCAAGGTGAGCCTGCTGATCCCCGATGCGGTGCTCACCGGCCAGCGCTACGACCTCGATGTGGTGTTCGATGAACCCCTCGACGGGGCTGTGGTGGCTGGTGCGATCAAGCCCGTGAGTGCCGGGGAGCTGCTGCGTCTGCAAACGCCTGACCTGCAGCTGGAAGCCCTTGGCGGCGGCGGTTTGTTCAAGAGCGTGCAGGCTCCGTTCCAGCCCGGCAGCCAAACCTGGGCCGTGTTGCTGGTGCATCCCAAGGGGATCGTGGCTGCCAGCAAGCAGGTGCGCGTGGTGGCCGACCGCGCAGCGCTCAGCTTCTGAACCAGCGCGCTAACACCGACACATCCAGATCGCCGTGCCCGGCTTGCATGAGCTGCTGTTCTATGCCGGCCACCAGCTGGCTCACCGGTAACTCCAGCTTTTGCTCGGCCGCTGCCTCAAGGGCGATCCCCAGATCTTTGTGGTGTAGAGCCAGCTTGAAGCCCAGGGGGTAGTGGTCGTTGATCATCCGCTCGCTCCGGTGTTCCAAGGCCCACGAGCCGGCGGCGCCGCCTTTGAGCGCTTCCACCACCTGATGGCGGTTGAGGCCGAGGCGTTCCGCCAGGCTCAGCGCCTCCGCCACGGCCGCGTAGCTACCCGCCACCAGCACCTGGTTCACCGCCTTGGCTTCTTGGCCAGCACCCACCGACCCGAAGTGATGGATCGTGCCGCCGAGCACCTCCAGCAGCGGCCGTGCTTTCTCCAGATGCTCGGGCGCTCCGCCTACAAGCACGGAGAGCGTGCCTGCTTTGGCGCCTTCGGTGCCACCGGTCACTGGAGCATCGATGTATGCGATCCCGCGTTGCGCCAAAGCGGCAGCCAGGCGGCGGCTGGTGCGGGGAGCGATGGTGGAGCAGTCGATCACCAAGCTGCCGGGGCTAAGCCCAGCAATGGCCGCCGTTTGAGGTTCCGTGTGGTCTGTACGGAACTCGGGGTCTGCCGCTCCGAGAAGCACGGTCTCAACGGCAGCATCGTCGCTGACGCACACCAGCAGCACCTCCGCTCCGGCTGCGGCATCAGCCGGGGTTGTGGCCTGCGCAGCGCCGGCGTCCACCAGGGGGGCACAGCGGCTTGGGTTGCGGTTGAACACCCTCAGCCCATAACCGGCCTGCAGCAGGTTCAGGGCCATCGGACTACCCAGGGCACCTAGGCCGATCCAGGCCAGAGGCATTGGCATCGGATCAGCGGGCACGGCTCTCGGGTGACGTCTGGCGTCGGCGCTGCTCGGCCAGACCTTGCAGCTCCTGCCGGTCCACACTGCCATCGCGATTGCGGTCGGCGCTGTTGAAGTGTTGCTGCAACCAGCTGTATCCCTCCGCTTCGCGCCGGTCGATGCGGCCATCGCTGTTGCGATCCGCTTGGCTGAAAAAGCGCGCCGCCCGTTCGCCCCGTTGGGCTTGCACCGGCTTCAGGTCATCGGGGGTCAGGTAGCCCCGCCGCTGGCTGTCCAGCCGCTCGAAGTGGCGTTCCAGATAGGCCTGCCCTTGCACTTCCTGGCGTTGCAGTCGCTGGTCGCCATTGCGATCCAGGCGCTGGAACAATTGCTGCAGGCGTTGCTGATAACTCTGCTGCTCAGCGGTGGTCTGAGCCCGGCTCGCAGCGGCTGACCCCAGGTTGAGTGCCAGGGCGAGCGCGAGAGCGCTTTGGGGAGTCGCAAGGCGGCGGCGCATGCACTCAGGCTATGGACGCGCTTCGAATTCCAGGCGGCGGGCGCGGCACCAAGCTGTGACCAGATCTGTCTGGCGCTGCTTGAAGGCTCCGATCTCCATACAGTCGGCGCAGCCTCGCTGAACCGATCGATGGTTGTTGCGCAGCGCAGCGCTTCGCCGCGCATCTGGGTGGTCGACGACGACCCCGAGCAGCGGCGTCTGCTGGGTACCTACCTCACCGATCAGGGCTACGACGTGCGCTGCCTCAGCAGCGGCGAGCAGCTGATGGCCCGGCTCGATGCGCAGCGGCCCGATCTGGTGGTGCTCGATGTGATGCTTCCGGGCGACGACGGCCTCACCCTGCTGCGCCGACTGCGCGACAGCGGTGACGATCTGCCCGTGGTGATGCTCACTGCCCGGGGTGACGGTGTGGATCGGATCATTGGCCTCGAGCAGGGGGCCGACGACTACCTCGGCAAACCATTCCTGCCGCGGGAGCTCACGGCGCGGATCGAGGCGGTGTTGCGGCGGCGCGTGGCTCTCCCCGCTGGGACGCCGGTGGCGGAGGGGCGCTTGGTGGAGTTCGGAGAGAACCGCCTGGATCTCGCAGCCCGCAGCCTTGAACGCTCTGGTGCACCGGTGGTGATCACCAGCGGTGAGTTCAGCCTGTTGGCTGCGTTTGTGCAGCATCCACATCGCCCCCTTTCGCGCGAACGGCTGATCGAGCTGGCCCGCGGTCCTGGTTCCGATACCGACAGCCGCAGCATGGACGTGCAGGTGTCGCGCGTGCGCAAGCTGGTGGAACCGGACCCAGCCCGTCCCCGCTATGTGCAGACGGTGTGGGGCTATGGCTACGTCTTTGTGCCCGATGGCCAGCCCCGCAGCCGTTAGGACTGTGCTGGTGGGGGCGGGGGTGTCCGCCCTCAGCCTGGCGCTGTTGCAAGCCCTGCTGGCCCAGCGGTTGGAGCGAGCCCAGATCCTCCAGCTCGGCCCCGAGGTGGCGTTCAATCTTCGCCTCGGGGAGCTGGCCCTCGATCGCTTGCCGCCTGCTGCCTTGGCCCGCTTGAGCGGGCTGCCGCTGCGGGTTGGTGCCAATCCCCCGGTGAGCCGCGATAGCCGGCTGCAGCGCCAGGCCAGGCAACTGCAGCAGGAGCTCTGCCGAGAGATCACCCCTTGCCCACCGGTGTTGCCGGCTGCAGCAGCGCGCCCGGGTGTGTGGGTGGAGCTGCTCTCACCGCTGGAGCCGGTGTGGCTGTTCACCCCGCTCGATCCACCACGGGGACGTGCTCCAGATCCGCTGCTGCTGGGCCTGGCTCTGCTGGCGGGCAGTATCTCCAGCTCGCTCCTGTACCTGTGGTGGGAGGTGCAACGGCCGTTGCAGCAGCTCGAGCAGGCCCTGGCTCAAGTGGGCAACAGCGATCAAGCCAATGCGGCATCGCTGGCTTCCCCCTTGCCCTCCTCTGGCAGTGGCGCTGTGCGCCGGCTCACGGCGCGCTTCAAGGCGATGGTGCAGCGCCTGGCTGCCAACGAGCGCGATCGGACCACCATGCTGGCCGGCATCGCCCATGACCTCAAGAGCCCGCTCACCCGCCTCCGTCTGCGCCTGGCCGGCCAGGCGGAACAGCAGCGGGCCGAGGCCGATCTCGATGCGCTGGAGCGCATCACGGCTCAGTTTTTGCTGTTCGCCGGCGGCGGTGATGCCGAGCCGGCGATCCTGCTTCCGCTGGATCAGTGGTTGGCGGAGCTCAGCGCGGCGATCGAGCTCGATCAGTTGCAGCTCGATCTGGAACCGTTGCAGGCCTGCGTGCAGCCCACAGCGTTGGGCCGGGCCGTGGGAAATCTCATCGATAACGCTTTCAGTCATGGCCGTCCGCCCCTGCGGTTGGTCTTGCGCCGCGAAGAGGAGGAGGGATTCCGGATCGAGGTGTGGGATCAAGGCCAAGGCATCAGCCCCGAGGCCTGGCCGCAGGCGGTGCAGCCCTTTCAACGGCTCGATCGGGCCCGTGGCGGCAGTGGCCATTGCGGCCTGGGCCTGGCGATCGCGGCGCGGGTGGCGGTCAGCCACGGTGGTCAGTTGGAGTGCCAGCGCAGCGCAGAGGGGTTTGCGGTGGTGCTGCGGGGCCGCTCGGTTGCATCTGGTCACAGCTGTGTCGCCTCCGGAAACCTCTGAACCGGGTTGCTCTCCGCAGGATGTGGGGGCGTTCTTCAGAGCCATCGATGGCCCAACGTCTTCTTCGCTCCCGCGCTGCTCTCGCCCTTGCCGGTGTGCTGCTGCTGGGGGCCGGTGCAGGGTTCAGCAAGCCTCAGAAAGCCGCTGGCGGCGGAGCGCAGGTGGATGCGCTCAGCCGGCTCACCCTGGCTCAGCGCAGCGAGTACATCCAGGGTCTGCGCAGCATTGAGCAATCCCGCAGCAGCGAGCGGCTGCAGCATCTCGATCAGGCGCAGACCTGCCTCGGCCAAGCCTCAACTCCCACGGCCGTGAAGAGCTGCTGGCAAAACTTTGTTAGCGCTTCGCAGAAGTCGCGCGCTGAACAGGCCCAGCAATGGCAAGCCCTGGCTGAGCGCCTTGGTCTGCCTGCGGCTGGCAAGAAAAAGCAGTGAGGTTTGAACCGATGTCGCGTTTCAAGACTCTTCCTCTGGCCCTCATGCTGGCCGTCACGGCCACAGCTCCCGCGCTGGCTGATGCTCGTCGTCCGTCGCTGCAGGAGCAGGAAGCTCAGGCTCTGGCCCGCCTCAGCCTCCCCGATCTACGCAACTACTTCGAAGCCCGTCGTCAAATCGAGCGTCGCGGCTCTGATCTGCGCTTGGCTCAGCTGCGCAATCTGGAGGATTGCCTGCAGCGCACCCGTCAGCGCACCAGTGCTGACGGGTGCCTGGAGCAGGCCCGGGTGCAGCGGGAGCGTGATCGCGCCCAGTGGATGCGCGATCTGGTCGCGCTTCGCCAGCGCTATCAGCTGCCCGCGTTCGACGATCGCTAGGCACAAAAAAGGCCCCCTTGCGGGGGCCTCTGCCGTGGGTTGAGCCCGTTGAATCAGGCTTCGTCGAGGGCGGCCACGCCGGGCAGCACCTTGCCTTCCAGGAGCTCGAGGCTGGCGCCGCCACCGGTGGAGATGTGCGACATCTTGTCGGCCAGGCCGGCCTTCTCCACAGCCGCCACGGAGTCGCCGCCGCCGATGATCGTGCAGCAACCCTTGCCGCTCAGCTCAGCCAGGGTGGTGGCGATGGCGTTGGTGCCGGCGGCGAAGGCGTCGAACTCGAACACGCCCATGGGGCCGTTCCAGATCACGGTCTTGCAGTCGGCCAGGGCGTCCTGGAACACCTTCACGGAATCGGGGCCGATGTCGAGACCCATCCAGCCGTCGGGGATGGCGTTCACATTGGCGATCTGGGTGTTGGCGTCAGGGGCGAAGTTGTCCGCCAGCACCACATCGGTGGGCAGCAGGAACTGAACGCCCTTGGCAGCAGCTTTGGCTTCGAGCTCCTTGGCCAGCTCCAGCTTGTCCTCTTCCACCAGGCTCTTGCCAACGGCCAGGCCGCGGGCCTTGTAGAAGGTGAAAACCATGCCGCCGCCGACAAGGATCTTGTCGCACTTGTCGAGCAGGGCCTCGAGCACGCCGATCTTGGAGCTCACTTTGGAGCCGCCCACGATCGCGGCCAGGGGGCGCTTGGGCTCATCGATGGCGCCCTGCAGATACTGCAGCTCCTTCTCCATCAGGTAGCCGGCCACGCTGGGGCTCAGGTACTGAGTCACGCCCTCGGTGGAGGCGTGGGCGCGGTGGGCGGCGCCGAAGGCGTCGTTCACATACACATCAGCCAGGGCTGCCAGCTGCTTGGCGAAGTCGCCTTCGTTCTTCTCTTCCTCGGCGAAGAAGCGCACGTTCTCGAGCAGCACCACATCGCCCTCGGCCATGGCGGCCACCTTGGCTTCAGCGTCGGGGCCGATGCAGCTGTCAGTCTTCACCACGCTCTTGCCCAGCAGCTCGCTCAGGCGGGCAGCCACGGGGGTGAGGCGCATGCCTTCGTTCACCTGACCCTTGGGACGGCCGAAGTGGGCCGAAAGGATCACCTTGGCGCCCTTGCCGGTGAGGTCGTTGATGGTGGGCAGCGCAGCGCGGATGCGGGTGTCATCGGTGATGGCGCCGGCATCGTTGAGGGGCACGTTGAAGTCGACCCGAACCAGCACGCGCTTGCCACGCAGTTCATCAGCGGAGAGGCTGGCCAGGGAGCGCTTCGCCATGGTGAGGGCTAGAGGGAAAGGTCGGGCGAATTTAGCGGGCGGGTCAAGGGGGTATCCCAACCCTGCCGCTCCTGGCCGTTGCCGCACTTGGCGCTAAACAGAGAGAGCACCGGCCAATCGGCCATGTTCGAGACCGTTCTCTTCCCGATCGATCGCAGCCGTCAAGCTGCCGAAACGGCTGCTACGGCCCTGAAGTTGGCCCAGCAGCACGCCAGCAAGCTCGTGGTGCTCTCGGTGGTGGAGCCGGGGCAGGACGATCCGACCGCCGTGGCCGAGCTGCTTGAGCAGGCCCGCAGTCGTTTTCAGGAGCAGGGCGTGAGCTGTGAGGTGATCGAGCGGGAGGGCAAGCCCGCCTTCGTGATCTGCGATGTGGCCGATGAGATCAACGCGGATGTGATCGTGATGGGCACGCGAGGCCTCACGCTGGAGGCTGATGAAGCGCCCAGCACCGCCTCGCGCGTGATCCAGCTGTCGCCCTGCCCTGTGTTGGTGGTTCCGTGAGTGAGTTGCTGAGCTCCGCCGCTCCGGCGATCCAGTGGTATCCAGGCCATATCGCCAAGGCGGAGCGCTCGCTCACCGACAACCTCGCCAAGGTGGATTTGGTGATCGAGGTGCGCGATGCCCGCATCCCCACCGCCACGGGTCACCCCCGCCTGCAGCGCTGGATCTCCGGCAAGCAGCACCTGTTGGTGCTGAACCGGCGCGACATGATCCCGGTGGCGGCCCGTGAAGCCTGGGATGCCTGGTTCCGCGCCCAGGGCCAAACCCCTTGGTGGAGTGATGCCAAAGCGGGCATCGGCGTGAAGCAGCTGCAGCAGGCGGCGATCCGCGCCGGTGACGCCCTCAACGAACGCCGCCGCTCCCGGGGCATGCGGCCCCGGCCGGTTCGGGCCCTGATGCTCGGCTTCCCGAACGTGGGCAAGTCGGCTCTGATCAACCGGCTGGTGCGCCAGAAGGTGGTGGACAGCGCCCGCCGCGCCGGCGTGACCCGCAGCCTGCGTTGGGTGCGCTTGGGCCAAGACCTGGATCTGCTCGACGCCCCAGGGGTTCTGCCGCCGCGCCTCGATGACCAGTTAGCCGCGCTGCGCCTGGCCCTCTGCGACGACATTGGCCAAGCCGCCTACGACGGCGAAGCGGTGGCGATGGCCTTTGTGCAAATGCTGGCCAGGTTGGAGGCTGTGGCCGCCTCCGGCGTGAAGGCTGGTCTGCTGGAGAGCCGATATGGCGTGGCGGTGCCTTCCCTGGTCGCCTCTGCGGAGCTCGACGCAGATTCTGTGCATGCTGTACGGAATCCTGATGCGGATGGCTGGTTGCGCGCCGCTGCTGAGCGCCACACCAGTGGCGATACCGCTCGCATGGCCCAGCGCTTCCTCGATGATTTCCGGAGGGGCATGCTGGGCCCCCTGGCCCTGGAGCTGCCGTGAGCGGATTCGGCGAAGGCGAGGGAGAACTCGTCACCCTCACCTACCCCAAACCCCTGCCGATGCGGCTCGACCGCTGGCTAGTGGCCCAGCGGCCGGAGCAGAGCCGCGCCCGCATCCAGAAGTTCATCGATGCCGGTTATGTGAGGGTGAATGGCGTAACGGGCAAGGCCAAAACTCCCCTGCGCCAGAGCGACACGGTGGAGCTGTGGATGCCGCCGCCGGAGCCGCTGCCCTACCTGATGCCCCAGGAGATCCCCCTGGATGTGCTGTTTGAAGACGAGCACCTGATCGTGCTCAATAAGCCCGCTGGGCTCACGGTGCACCCAGCCCCCGGGAATAAAGACGGCACCCTGGTGAACGGCCTGCTGCACCACTGCCCCGATCTACCGGGGATCAGCGGCAAGCTCCGGCCCGGCATCGTGCACCGCCTCGATAAGGACACCACCGGTTGCATCGTGGTGGCCAAGAGCCAGGAGGCGCTGGTGAAGCTGCAGGTGCAGATCCAGAAGCGCATCGCCTCGCGCGACTATTTGGCAGTGGTGCACGGCGTGCCCGCAGCGGAGCACGGCACGATCGTGGGAGCCATCGGTCGCCACCCCGCCGATCGCAAGAAATACGCCGTGGTGCATGACGACAGCGGCCGCCATGCCTGCACCCACTGGACCCTGCTGGAGCGCCTGGGCGACTACTCCCTGATGCGCTTCAAGCTCGACACTGGCCGCACCCATCAGATCCGGGTGCACTGCGCCCACATCGGCCATCCGATCGTGGGCGACCCGGTGTATTCGCGTTGCCGCAAGCTGCCGCTGGCCCTACCCGGCCAGGCTTTGCATGCCTTTCAGCTCGGGCTCGACCATCCGATCAATCGAGAACGCCTGCTGTTTGAGGCGCCGCTCCCACCGGTCTTCGAAAAGCTGCTGGCCCTGTTGCGCCGCCGCCATCAAACTGGTTCCACCTTCCCTCCTGAAGCCCTATCCATGGCCGAGCAGACGCTGCACGCTTTCATCACTGCTGTGCGCCAGGATCCGGTGCTTCAGCAACAGCTGTCCACCGCGGCTGCGGCT
>JBIIDQ010000283.1:0-2871 GCA_044238295.1 Vulcanococcus sp. | reverse complement strand
AGCGTTTCAGAAACGTCGAACCCGGCCGGATTGTCGAGCCAGCTCCAGCTCAGGAGCAGGCCGGCGTTGGTGAGGTTGCGCACCAGGTTGCCGAGCAGGAACGCAATCACCACCAGCACCACGAGGCCGGTAACGCCTTGCACCAGCCAGGGAATCAGCCGCCGGTTACGCCACCAGGGGGTGACCGCAGGGGAAGGCATCAACGGAAGGGCGGCGAGTAAATCAGGCCGCCGGCGCTCCACTGACGGTTGAGGCCGCGCTCGAGCTTGAGCTTGGAGCCTTGGCCCACATTGCGCTCAAACAACTCGCCGTAGTTGCCCACCGCCTTCACGGCCTGCACCACGAAATCCGCCGGCAGGCCCAGCTGTTTGCCGAAGTCGCCCTCCACACCGAGGAAGCGGCGCAGATCGGCCTGGTTCGGGTTGGCCTTGGCTTCAGCCACCTTGGCGTCGATGTTGGCCTGGGTGATGCCCAGTTCCTCGGCTTGCATCAGGCCGAAGATGGTCCAGCGCACAGCATCAGCCCAACCCGGATCGCCGTTCACCGTGACGGGGGTGAGCGGTTCCTTGCTCAGCACTTCCGGCAGCAGCACGTGACCGGCCGGATCAGGGAAGCTGGTGCGCTTGGCGGCTAGCTGGGAGCGGTCGCTGGTCACGGCCACACAGCGGCCTTGCAGGTAAGCGGCGTAGGTCTGATCGCCGGTTTGGAATTTCAGCGGCGTGTAGGGGGCCTTGATCTCGCGCATGCGATCGGCCAGGTTGAGCTCAGTGGTGGTGCCGCTCTCCACGCAGATCGGTTGGCCAGCCAGATCCTTGAGGCTGGTGATTCCGGCGGCCTTGGGGGCCATCACGCCCTGGCCGTCATAGAAAACGGTGGGAGCGAAGCTCAGGCCGTTGCCGCCGGAAGCGTCGCGGCTGAGGGTGTAGGTGGTGTTGCGCGAGAGCAGATCGATCTCGCCGCTGGCCAGGGCCGCGAAGCGCTCACTGGAATTGAGATCGCGGAAATCCACCTTCTGGGGATCGCCCAGGGTGGCGGCCGCCACGGCGCGGCAGACGTCGACATCGAGGCCTGTGTAGGTGCCGTCGGGGCTCACGAAGCTGAAGCCGGGCAGCTTGCCGTCGACCCCGCAGATCAACTTGCCGCGGCTCTTCACCCCGGAGAGTTTCTGGCTTTGGATGCCGCCGCCTTCGCTAGCGCAGCCCACCAGGGCTAGAGCGGCCACCAGTGGTGCGCTCAGGGCGAGCTTGCGCAACCAGGCCATGGAGACGGTTCAAAATTTCGCGCAGTTTGCCAGCAGATCAGGCTCACTGGTGGTTCTTCGTGGGCGCCTCCACATCGCTCGGCACTAACAGCAGGCGCCGTTCGAGCAGCAGCAGCCCCACCACGGTGGTCACGGTGACCATCAGCACCAGTGCCGAAAACTGCGGCGCATTGATCACACCGGCATTCAGGGCGGTGGTGGCGAACACCAGGCCCGGCAGGCCGCGGGGAATCAGGCCAAAGATCACGGCCCAGCGGTCTACACCATTGCGCTGGTCGCGCTTGGTGATCCCCAGGCCGCAGATCAGCTTGCTGGCGATGGCTAGGGCCAACAGGATCAGGCTCAGCCCCCAGGCCTGGCCATCAAGCAGTGATCCAGCCTGAATGCGCATGCCCACACTGATGAAGTAGAGGGGCAGAAACACCTCCGAGATCAGCGTCAGCAGCCCACCCACCTGGGGTGGCCGTTCTGAAAGGCGATTGAGCAGAACACCACCCCAGAGCGCACCGAGCAAGGAGGTGAGTCCACTCACCTCGCCCACCCAGGCGCTGCCCACCAGCAGCATCAACACCGCCAGAGGACTGGTGGGCGCGGCCCGCCCCTGGCTGCACCACCAGCGGGCGATCCGATCGCTGAGCAGCGCGGCTGTGAGCCCCAGCAACGGCCCGAGCCAGCCGCCACTGCCGCCACTGAGGTTGCGCCCTCCCAGGGCTACCGCCAGGCTCAGTAGGGCGATGGCGGGAAGGTCATCGAGCACCGAAACCCCCACCAGCAGCCGGCCCGTTGGCGTTTGCAGCGCCTGGCGCTGGGCCAGCAGCCGCAGGGTCACGCCGGTGCCTGTGGCGGCGACGCAGGCCAGACAGAGCACGGCCGTAGCTGGCGCCATGCCCAGCCCCAGCACCAGGGGCCAGTAGCCCAGCAGCGGCCCGATCACGCTGAGCCCCAGCAGGCGCAGGATCGTGCCGCGCCTCGAGCTCAGCAGATCGCCGCGCACCTCCAGACCCACCTGGAAGAACAGAGCCAAGACCCCCAGTTCCGTGAGGCCGCTCAGGGGGGCAATCGCTTGGTAGGGCAGCAGCGTGTTGCCCAGCCCGAAGCCGATCAGCAGCTCCACCACGATCGCCGGCACCGCCAGCCCGGAGAGCTTGCCCGCCATCAGCCGAGCTGCCCCCAGGCCGATCAGCAGGATCAGCAGCGTGGTGAGCAGGGAGGGTGATTGCAAGCCTGCGGCCTCCGGACGATCAGTTCGACGCTTCGCCCTCAGCCGATGTGTCCTCGGCGCTTGGCTTCATGTTGGCCCCAAGCTCGGTGCAGGCCCGGATCGGATCCACATCCGGTGCCAGCCCCAGTGCTTTGCGCAGTGCATCCATCTGGCTCACCGATTGCATATCGAGCGAAGCGGCGGCCTGTTCACAGGCAATTTTTTTGAGGGCCTGGGTGTCGGGGGGGCGGCAGCCGCTGAGGCTGGCGGCACCAACAAGCAGCAGGCTGGTGGCCATGGTGAAACGCCGCCGGTTCATCGGCCCGAGCGGCAACAAAGCGTTGAACACGCACCCATGCGCTGAGATGAAACGACGCTAGGAAGGTTGAAAAGCGCAGCGGTTTTTGGT
>JBIIDQ010000031.1:0-10362 GCA_044238295.1 Vulcanococcus sp. | reverse complement strand
AGGGCAATCCCCACCAGCCCACCGAAGCCAAACACATACATCGGCCGGGTGAGGAAGCGCTTCATGAACCACACGGTGAGCAGATCCATCAGCACCCGGAAGGTGCGGTCGATGCCGTATTTGCTCTCACCGAACTGGCGCGCGTTGTGGTTCACCTTCACCTCGGTGATCCGGGCTCCCTCGATAAAGGCAAGGGCGGGCAGGAAGCGATGCAGCTCGCCATAGAGGTTCATGTCTTCCACCAGCTCGCGGCGATACGCCTTCAAGGAGCAGCCGTAGTCATGCAGCTGCACGCCCGTCACTCGGGCGATCAGACGGTTGGCGATCTTGCTCGGCAACAGGCGGCTCACCGCGTTGTCCTGGCGTTGATGGCGCCAGCCGCTCACCAGGTCGTAGCCCTGCTCCAGCTGCTCCAGCAGCATGGGAATATCGGCAGGATCGTTTTGCAGATCCCCATCGAGGGTCACGATCACCTCGCCGCGACTCGCATCGAAACCGGCCGACATCGCCGGGGTCTGGCCGTAATTGCGGCGCAGCAGCACAGCCACCAGCTCAGGCGTCTGAGCAGCCAGTTGCTTCAACACCGCTGCGGTGCCATCGCTGGAGCCGTCGTCCACCAGCACTAGCTCAAACGATCGGCCCAACGGCCGCAGGGCGGCGAGCAGCCGCTCCACCAAGAGCGGCAGGCTCTCCTCTTCATTGAACAGAGGCACCACGATCGAGAGCTGCGGCCCAGGGAGGCATTCAGCGCTGAGGCTCACGGGAGGGGGCTCTCACTAACCAGAACCGTAGGTGAGCAGAGCTAAGTGGCCCTTAAGGAAGGGTGCTGCCGTCGTGGCAACGCAGGATCCGGCCGGCACCGCGCAGTTCAAGCCGGTAGTGCGCACTCACCGGATCCTCCAGCTGCGGATCGAGGCCATCGATGCCGATGCCATTACGGCCGTGCTCCCGGCCGGAGCTGTGGAGATAGCGACCCTCTCCCACGTAGAGCCCCACATGGGTGCAGCGCTGCGGCCGGCCGAAGAAGATCAAATCGCCTGGCCTGAGCAGGCTGTAACAACCAGGCCGCACCGCCACGGGCTGGCAAAAGCGCTCCTGCTGGTAGGCATCGCGGGGGAGCCAGATGCCAGCACTGGCAAAGGCGGCCTGAACCAGGCCCGAGCAATCGAAATCAGGGCCGAGCGTTCCACCCCACAAATAGTGGTTGGGCTGCTGGCGCGCCCGTTCAGCAAAAGCCAGCACCGCCGGCAAGGCCCTGGAGATCTGCGCGCCGTCGAGCAGCAGGGGCTGGGGTGGCGGGCAAGCGCGCGCATGGCCCAACAACTGGCGTGGATCAACCCAGCCCGGATAGCCGTCTTCCAGCAGCCGCACCCGCAGGCGTGAACAGCCATGCTGCAGGCCTTCGACCACCGTGAAGCAGCGGCCGGCAGCCGCCTGGGTGGCCAATCCAGGACCAATCCAATGGCTCGTGAGATCCAGCGGAGCCATGAGGCGCCAGCTGCTGCCGGGCTGCAGTAGCTCCAACGCCACCGGTGTGCCCTCAGCCAGCCTGCCTAATCTCGCCATTGCCCCCTTTGGCTGCGATGGCGTTCTACTGCCCGGATGGGGAGATGGCCCAACAGCTGGAGGCCGCCATCGTGGCGCTCGAGGCGGAAGGACGGCCAGGTCTCAACGAGCAGCTCTCGATTACCTGGCTGCGCTACGGCACATCGCTGATCGACAGTGCCTCCCCCCGCAGCGATCTGGCCAGCTTCTGGGCGGAGCAGCCCCGCGGCACCAGTTGGCAGGGGGGCCGGCCCCGCTACCCCGCCAGCGTGGTGAAACTGCTCTATTTGGTGGCAGCCGAAGCCTGGCTGCAGCGCCAGCTCCTCGATGAAACCGCTGAGCTGCGCCGCGCCCTGGCGGACATGATCCGCGACTCCAGTAATGACGCCACCGGGCTGGTGCTGGATCTGCTCACCGGAACCACCAGCGGCCCGGACCTCCCCAGCGAGGCCTTTGAGCGCTGGGCTCTGCAACGTCGGCTGGTGAATCAGTGGTGTGAGCAGCTGGCCTGGCCCGAGTGGAGCGGCTGCAACGCCTGCCAGAAAACCTGGGGCGACGGCCCCTACGGCCGTGAACGCGCGTTCTATGGAGCCGACCTAGAGAACCGCAACCGCCTCAGTAGCGATTTCTGCGCCCGTTTGCTGCACGCGGTGATCGCTAGTGCATTGGTGTCACCGCCCGCTTGCGGGCGCATGCGCGATCTGCTGGCACGCAGCATCGACCCAGCGGAGCGGGCCGCTGATCCCGAAAACCAGGTGGATGGATTCCTCGGTGCCGCCCTACCGGCCGGGGCCAGGCTGTGGAGCAAGGCCGGCTGGATGAGCCAGGCACGCCACGATGCGGCTTACTTCGAAGCGGAAGGCCAGCCCCCCACCCTGCTGGTGGTGTTCAGCGAGGGGCGCGCACTGGCCAGCGATGAACGGCTCTTAACGGACCTGTGTGCACGTTTGATGGCCCAGCCATGAGCCGAACACATCAAAAAGCCCCCTGCGCAGGGGGCTTTTTGATCAGGAATCACATCTGGAACGGAGAGGGAGGGATTCGAACCCTCGACAGAAGTTGCCTCCTGTAACTCCTTAGCAGGGAGCCGCTTTCAACCACTCAGCCACCTCTCCAGCGGCCAGCAGAGCTTATCAGCCGCCCGGCCTCGAGGCGGGCAAGCGGGGCAACCGATGCTTGAAACCGCAGAGGATCTCCCAGGGGATGGTGCCGCAGGGTTCACTCCAGTCCTGGGGATCAATCCGCTCGTCGCCATCGCTGCCCAGCAGGGTCACCACACTGCCTTGATCCAGCTCCGGGGCATCGGTGGCATCCAGCACGAGCTGATCCATGGTGATCGCCCCCACCTGGGGAATACGCCGGCCCTGATGCAGCACCTGCAACCGGTTGGAGAGCAACCGCGGTACACCATCGGCATAGCCGATGCCCACCACGGCCAGCCGACTGGGACGCTGGGTGGTGAAGCGATGCCCGTAGCTGACGCCCACTCCGGCAGGCACCTGGCGGATCAGACTGACTCGCGCCCGCACCTGCATGGCCGGCTGCAGCTCCAGGTTGCCGCCCAGATGGGCGGCTGGTCGATGCCCGTAGAGGGCCAGGCCCACCCGCACCATGTCGTAGTGGAGCTGGTCGGTGCGCAAGGTGCCGGCGGAGTTGGCCAGGTGGCGGCAGCCACTGGCTAAGCCACTCAACTGCAGGGCGCTGAGCACCTCCTCAAAGCGCTGCTGCTGCTGGCGGGTGAGCGGATCGAGACCCGAACCAGGAGCATCGGCATCCGCAAGGTGGGAGTACACACCCGCCAGCTCCACCGCCTCAAGCGAGCCGATTGCCTCCACCAGCCGCGGTCCGTCTTGCCAAGGGGCGCCCAACCTGGCCATGCCGGTATCGAGCTTGAGCTGAACCGCCATCGGCCGGCCGCTGCCCGTGGCCAGGTTTTGGCACAGCAGCGCCTCACGCATGCCACTGAGGGTGGGCATCAGCTGCCAGTGCAGACAGGCCCTCAGTTCATCGGGCTGGGTGAGGTTGCCCAGCACCAGCACGGGTTGGAGCAGGCCGGCCTGGCGCAGCTCAACCCCCTCCTGCAGGGTGGCCACCCCGAAACAGCTAGCCCCACCAGCGGCGGCGGCGCGGGCCACCGGCACCGCTCCATGGCCATAGCCATCGGCTTTCACCACCGCCATCAGGCTGCAACTGGGGGCCAGGGAGCGGCAGAGGCTTCGCGCGTTGGACTGCACGGCTCCTTCGCACACCTCCACCCAGGCCCGCTGGCGCGGATGCGGCCAGGGTTCACCCAAGGGGCTGATGGCGGGGGACGCTTCTCTCATCCGCCTGGAAGATTTGCAGAGCGTAAGCGGGGCTGCACGACGCCACTGGCCGTTGCCCCTAGCATGGCGGGCAAATCACGGGCTGCCAGGGGAACCGCTCCCATGGGCCACGTTCTTGTTCTCAACGCCTCCTACGAGCCGCTGAACATCACCAGCTGGCGGCGCGCCACAGTGATGGTGCTGAAGGGCAAGGCCGAAGGGCTTGAACATGCCGCTGATCTGCAGCTGCGGCCTGGGTTGAATCGCCCCACCGTGATCCGGCTGCGCCAGTTTGTGCGTGTGCCGTTCCGGGCCCTGCCGCTAACGCGCCGCAACCTGTTCCACCGCGATGGCCATCGCTGCCAGTACTGCGGAAGTCAGAGCGAGCGACTCTCGATCGATCACGTCATTCCGCGCAGCCGCGGCGGCGATCACAGCTGGGATAACGTCACTACCGCCTGCCTGCGCTGCAACGTTCATAAGGGCAACCGCACCCCACGCGAGGCCGGCATGGTGCTGCTCCATCAACCCCGCCGCCCCTTGAGCGGACCGCTCTTTGAAGCCCAGCGCCAAATGGCCAGCGGTCGGCACCACGAGTGGGCGAAGTATGTGCAGGGCTGGGACGACAACGGTCTAGCCGCCGCCTGAAGCCTGCTCCGCCAGTTCCTCGAGCTGGCGCCGCTGATCCGCCGACACGCAAGCGCCGATCAGTTCCGCCAGCTGCCCCTGCAACACCGGCTCCAGCGAGAAGTTGCGGCCCAGGCGGTGATCCGTGGTGCGGTTGTCTTTGTAGTTGTAGGTACGGATCTTCTCGCTGCGATCACCCGTACCCACCTGAGCGAGGCGAGCTGAGCGTTCTTCGGCATTCGCCGCCGCCAGCTCGCGCTCGTACAGCTTGGCCCGGAGAATCTCAAGAGCACGCTCGCGGTTTTGGAGCTGCGAGCGCTCCTGGGTGCAGAACACACGAATGCCCGTGGGTTTGTGGAGCAAATCCACGGCCGTTTCCACTTTGTTCACGTTTTGGCCGCCGGCGCCACCGGAGCGTGCGGTGCTGATCTCGAGGTCGCCCGGATCGAGCTGCACCTCCACCGGATCCGCTTCAGGCATCACCGCCACGGTGGCGGTAGAGGTGTGCACGCGTCCCTGGGATTCGGTGGCCGGCACCCGCTGAACGCGATGCACGCCAGCCTCAAACTTCAGCTGGCTGAAGACGCCGTCTCCCTTGATCGCCAGGATGAGTTCCTTGTAGCCGCCCAGCTCTGCTTCCGAAGCGCTTACCGGCATCACCTTCCAACCCACGCTCTGGGCGTAGCGCTCGTACATCCGCGCCAGATCGCCAGCCCACAGAGCCGCTTCATCCCCGCCGGCACCGGCTCGGATCTCCAGCATCACGCTGCGTTCATCGCGTGGATCACGCGGCAGGAGTGCCAGGGTGAGCTGCTCCTCCAGGGCGCCGATGCGGACGGCCAGATCAGCCAGCTCCTCCTGAGCCAGGGCCTCGAGTTCAAGATCACCGCGGCTCTCGCGCAACAGCTCCCTGGCCTGCTGCTCCTGGTTGCGCAGGCTTTCCAGTTCGCCATACCCCGTGACCAGGGGCTCCAGACGAGCCCGTTCGCGGGCGATCGGCTCGAGCTGCGCCGGGTTGGCCGCCACATCGGGATCGGCCAGCTGACGCTCAAGGGTCTCGAAGGTGGTGCGGGCCGTTTCGAGGCGCTCGCTCAGGAAGGAAGCATCCATGGCGTCAAGGGAGCTGCATCAGGCAACGGTGGACAGGCAGCAAAAAGCCGGATGCCCAGGAGCATCCGGCTTGGAAGGTGATGGGTTGCCAAGGCAGCCAATCAGGCTTTAGCTGCAGCTTCTTTGGTGTCGCTGGCCTGGGCGTCGGAAGCACCGGCCATGCCGTACTTGCGCATGAAGCGGTCCACGCGACCCTCGGTATCGAGGATCTTCTGGGTGCCGGTATAGAAGGGGTGGTTGCCACTCCACACATCCACGTGGAGCTCGGGCGAGGTGGAGCCGGTGGTCATCACCACCTCTCCATTGCAGATCACCTTGGCATCGGGATACCAGGTGGGATGAATTTCGGCCTTCGGCATGACGGATACGAAGCTGAGGTGCGGAAGCGGATCAGCGCTTGGAGAACTGAGGAGCCTTACGGGCTTTCTTCAGACCGTACTTACGACGCTCCTTAGCGCGGGGGTCGCGGCTGAGGTGGCCTTCGGTCTTCAGAGGCTTGCGGTTGTCGGGGGAGAGCTCGCACAGCGCACGGGCTGCACCCTGCTTGATGGCATCAGCCTGGCCGGTGAGACCGCCGCCACGCACATTCACAAGAATGTCGTATTCGCTGGCCAGACCCAGGGTCTGCAGGGGAGCGGTGACCGCTGCCATGTAGACGGGGTTGTAGTTGAGGTAGTTGTCACCAGGACGACCGTTGATCGTCACGGTGCCGGTGCCAGGAACCACACGCACACGGGCGACAGCGGTCTTGCGGCGGCCAGTTCCCCAGTAAACGACTTTGTTGGTGCTCATTGGGCGGAAGCGGCGGGATCGAGGGCGAGGGCCTTGGGCTGCTGGGCGGCGTGGGGGTGCTCAGCACCCTTGTAGACCTTCAGCTTGCGGAACAGCTGACGACCGAGGGCGTTGTGGGGGAGCATGCCCTTCACAGCCTTCTCGATGATCCGCTCAGGAATACGGGCCTGCAGCGCAGCGAAGCTCTCCGTCTTCATGCCGCCAGGACGGCCGGAATGACGGCGATACACCTTCTGGGTGAACTTGTTGCCACTCACCTTCACCTTGTCGGCGTTGATCACCACGACGAAGTCGCCGGCGTCAATGTGTGGGGCGAAGTTGGGGTTGTTCTTGCCCCGAAGCACCGATGCCACTTCGCTGGCGAGACGGCCGAGGGTCTGGTTCTCAGCATCCACCAGATACCACTGGCGACTGGAGGGATCCTGAGGGGGAACGAGAGTCTTGTTCATCGCACCGGCGGGCCGGATCGGTAAAGCTCCACTGCTCAACGAGTGAGCAAGGGGCGGGACAGGGTGTCTGGACGGAAGGTCTGGACTGGGACGGCAGGGCGTCCGATCACTCGGACGACTGAAGCTCGTGGAGCGACCCTACCTCGCCGCCTGACCAGCCCCTTCTCGGGGACTTGCTCAAGCGCGGGGCGGGGAGTCTGAGCACTCCAGCAAATACCGCGGTTGGCAATCATACCAGGCGGCCTCAGGGAACACAGGCTCGGGATAGCCCACCCGCAGCAGGCAAAGGCCCTGGGGAGGCGCTGCCTCTTTCACCTCCTCACGCGCGCCGCTGCGCCAGCGCCTGGAAAAGCTCTCGAGGCTGAGACGTTTCTCAGCCACCGCAACGAGTTGACCCATCACCAAACGGACCATGCCGTACAGAAAGCCGCTGGCCTGTAGTTCCACATCGATCAAGTCGCCACGGCGCAGCACCCGCACCTCCTGCAGGGTGGTGCGGGTGTGAGAGCGAGCGCTGCCCGCCCGCTCAAAGGCTGCAAAGTCGTGCTCGCCGAGCATGCCTTCAAGCGCCTCACGCATCAGATCTTCATCCAGCCGCAGCTGGTAGCGGTGCCAGCTCCAGGGGGCCAGAAACAGATTGGGTATCCGGGCGTTGTAGATGGTGTAGCGATAGCGCCGATAGCTGGCGCTGAAGCAGGCGTGCCATTGGGGCGGAACCTCAACACCCGCACGAATGCGAATCGTGGGCGGAAGACGGCCGTTAAGGGCCGCGGGCCAGCGATGGGCGGGGATGGGCCCCTGAGCATCGAAATGGACAACCTGGCCAGCCGCGTGCACGCCGGTATCAGTGCGCCCAGCGGCCTGGGTCCGCACGGGCTGGCCTGGATCCAGCGCCACAATCGCCGCCTCCAGGGTTTCCTGAACGCTTGGATCCCGGGGCTGTCGCTGCCAGCCGCAAAAGGCAGAGCCGTCGTACTGCAGGCAGAGGGCGATGCGACGTGATCCTGTGGTGGCAACGGGTTGATCAGCCATGGCACAACAGCGCATACAAGAAAGCCGCGCCGACCGTGAGGTCCTGCGCGGCTTGCTGCAACAGCAGATGAGAAATCAGACGAGCTCGATAATCGCCATCTCGGCGTTGTCACCGCGACGGGGAACCGTCCGGATGATGCGGGTGTAGCCACCGTTGCGGTCGCCGTAGCGCTCCTGAGCCTTGTCGAAGAGAGCGTGAACGAGCTGCTTGTCGTAGATGTAGCCGATGGCGCGGCGACGGGCAGCGAGGCTGCCGTCTTTGGCCAGGCTGATCATGCGCTCAGCTTCGTCGCGCAGGGCCTTGGCACGGGCCTTGGTGGTGGTGAGACGACCTTCGCGGATCAGCTGCGTGGTGAGGGCGCGCAGCATGGCTTTGCGTTGGTCGGCGGGGCGTCCCAGCTTGGGAACTCGGCACTGGTGGCGCATGACGGTTGCGGAGGGTAAGCGTTAAGGGATAAGGGGAAGACTCGCGCTCAATCAGGCGCTGGTGCGGCTCTGGGGCAGGGAGATGCCAATGCGCTCAAGCGCCTCGATCACCTCATCGGCCGACTTGGAACCGAAGTTCTTGATTTCCAGCAGATCTTCGTAGCTGAAGCCCATCAGGTCGGACACGGAGTTGACCTGGGCGCGCTTGAGGCAGTTGTAAGCGCGAACCGAAAGGTTGAGCTCCTCAAGAGGAATCTGCGCCTCGGCGGAAGGCTCGGGCTCCAGGCCGGGCTCATCGACCATGGTGAGGCTGGCCAAGGGCTGAAACAGCGCAATCAGCTGATTGGCTGCCTGTGCCATGGCATCGTCAGGGGTGACCGAACCATCGGTCTCGATCTCGAGGCGCAGGCGCTCGCGGGCGGAGCCGCCTTCACCCACAGCGGTTTCATCCACGCTGTAGTTCACGCGGCGCACAGGCATGAATACCGCATCGATCTGAAGCAGATCGATGGCGCTGGTGTCTTCGGTGCGGCGATCGACGGGGCGGTAGCCCACACCACGCTCTACGTGCACCTCGAGCTCGAGGCTGTAGCCATCGGCCACGGTGGCGATCGGACGGTCACCGTCGATCACGGTCACCTGCGAAGAGAACTGCAGGTCGGAGGCGGTCACGGTGCAAGGACCGTTGGCCACCAGGCGGCCGATCTCGAGTTCGCGGGTGCGGCTGCTGACGGCAACGTCCTTGCAGTTCAGCAGGATGTCGAGAACGTCTTCGCGCACACCGGGCACGGTGGCGTATTCGTGGTTCACGCCGGCGATGCGCACGGCGGTGATGGCGCTGCCCTCGAGAGCTCCCATCAGCACGCGGCGCAGGGAGTTGCCGAGGGTGATGGCCTGACCCCGCTCAAGGGGGCCGATCACAAAGACGCCGGTCTGGGAACGGTCGTCGGCGATCTGGTGTTCAACCCGATCGATCTGGTACTGCAACACGGTCTGAAGCTCAAAAGAAGAGGAGGAGCCCCCTCTGGGGCGGGGCAAGGCGTCGGATCAGACCCGGCGACGCTTGGAACGACGGCAGCCGTTGTGGGGCAGTGGGGTGACGTCGCGGATCAGGGTGATCTCCAGACCAGCCACCTGGAGGGCGCGGATGGCAGTTTCACGACCAGAGCCAGGACCGCGAACCAGCACCTCGATCTGACGCATCCCCTGCTCAAGGGCGCGACGGGCAGCTGCTTCTGCGGCGGTCTGGGCAGCGAAGGGGGTGCCTTTGCGGGCGCCCTTGAAACCACTGGCGCCTGCGGAACTCCAGGAGATCACTTCACCGGCGGTGTCGGTGATCGAAACGATCGTGTTGTTGAAGGTGCTCTGAATGTGCGCCACACCGTTGGGCACATTGCGCTTCGTCTTCTTAGCGCCGGATTTCTTGGCGGGCTTGGCCATGGTTTAGAGCCCTGCAGGAGCAGGGAGGTGATCAGTGAACTGGGGGGCATCCTGGTGACGGGCATCCCCTATGGGGAACGATCGGCAGGAGCAAAGGAAATGGCCGAAGGCCGGAAGCAGGTCAGGCCTTACTTCTTCTTACCAGCAACGGTCTTACGGGCGCCGCGGCGGGTACGGGCATTCGTACGGGTGCGCTGACCGCGGACGGGCAGTCCAACGCGATGGCGACGACCGCGAACGCAGCCGATGTCCTGAAGGCGCTTCATGGCCATACCTTCTTGGCGACGCAGGTCGCCTTCGAGGGTGTAGCCCTCGGCGGCGCCGCGCAGCTTCTGCACGTCGGCGTCGTCGAGGTCCTTAACGCGGGTATCAGGGTTGACACCGGTTTTGGCCAGGATTTTTTGGGCCGTGGTCAGGCCGATCCCGTACACGTAGGTGAGGGCGATTTCGATCCTCTTGTCGCGAGGAATATCAACGCCGGCAATCCGAGCCACAGAAACTAACGATTGAGGTGAGCAGGGGAGAAGCCCGAGGGTCGGCAGCAAACAGGCGGCTGCCCTTGGACTTGAAAGATTTGGCCCGAGGGCCGTGGACAAGGCTCAGCCTGGGATCAACCCTGGCGCTGCTTGTGCTTGGGG